>NZ_BAAFGR010000007.1:0-87875 GCF_041154655.1 Nocardia sp. JMUB6875 | reverse complement strand
GTTGTGGGCGGCGTACGCGGTGAGCATCGCGGGGACCTGGCTCGCGTTCGATGCGTTTCCCTTGATCGCGGTGCTGGTGCTGCATGTGGGTCCAGGTGAGGTGTCGCTGCTGGCGGCGGCCGGGTTGGCGGTGGGCGCGCTGGTCGCGGTGCCGCTCGGGCCGTGGGTCGAATTCCGCAGGAAGCGGCCGGTATTGATCGCCACCGATGTGGTGCGCTTCGCGGTGGTGCTCAGCGTGCCGCTGGCCTACGCGCTCGGGGTGCTGAGTTTCGCGCAACTGCTGGTGGTGTCGGTGATCGTGGCGGCGGCGGATATCGCGTTCCGGTCGGCGTCCGGGGCGTATCTGAAAACGCTGGTGGCCAAGGAGGATCTGCTCGTCGCGAACGGCCGGTTCGAATCGACCATGTGGACGGCGTCGGTGCTGGGGCCGCCGCTCGGGGGCGCGGCGATCGGGATCTTCGGGCCGGTGGTGACGGTGGCGGCGAACGCGGTCAGTTTTCTGTTGTCGGCCTTGGGGATTCGTGCGATCGGCGGGGTAGAGGCGCGGCCGGAAGGCAACTCGTCGGCGGGCTTCCGCAAGGGAGATCTGATCGAGGGCTGGCGCTATATCCTCGCCCACCGCGTGCTGCGGCCCCTGTTCCTCAATACCGTGCTGGTGAATTCGCTGATCATGGCGACCGCGCCGCTGCTGGCCGTCATCATGCTGCGCGAACTCGGTTTCGCCCCTTGGCAATACGGTCTCGCGTTCGGACTGCCGTGCCTGGGCGGATTGCTCGGATCGCGGATCGCCAGACCGCTCGCCGACCGGTTCGGTCAGGGCCGGATCCTCATCGTCGCCGGAATCCTGCGGTCCTGCTGGTCTATCGCGCTGGCGTTCATCGGTACCGGCCCGTCCGGTCTGCTGCTGGTGATCGTCGTGGAATTCGGTCTCATCACCTGCTGCGGCGTCTTCAACCCGATCTACGCCACCTTCCGCCTGACGCGGACCCCGGCCGACCGCACCGCCCGGGTCCTGTCCGCGTGGTCGATCACCGGCAATGCCACCACCGCCGCGATGACCGCGCTGTGGGGTCTGCTGGCCGCCGTCACCAGTCCGCGAACGGCCATCGCACTGGCGGGCGTCTTGATCCTCGCGGCGGCCTTACTGCTGCGCCCCGTGTTCTCAGAGGCTGAACGCGACCGCCCGCAGGATCAGCACGACGATGAACACGACCGTGAACGCCAGATCGACCTGGATTCCGCCGAGGCGGATCGGGTGTAGGAACTTGCGGACCGGGGCGATGACCGGCTCGGTCAGCTTGTAGATGATTTCGCGCGGCTTGCGGACGCCCTGCGGATTGTCGCTGAGCGTGACGATCCAATCCAGGATCAGGCGCGCGATCAGCAGCAGCAGGAACAGGGTCAGGACCAGCCCGAGCAGGCCCCCGATGAACGACATGGCGCACTCCTTCGTGATGGTCGCCTTATGTGATCAACGCTCCGGCAGCGCCGAAAGTGCCCCTCATCCTCGGTCATGATCGCGACGTTCGCGGGCGGGCTCGCCGAAGCCGTGCGAGAATCTGGGCTGCTGTTCGCCAAGCTCACCCCGAGATCGCACAAGGAGTCGCCGTGAGCAAGAAGTATTGGATCGGTCTGCCGGTAGCCGTGTTCGCACTGGCGCCGGTCTCGGCCGTCGTCGATGCCGCGCCCGCCCAGGCAGGGGTCCCGACCTACACCTGCAATGCCGAGACCTGGGCGGGGGAGAAGCTGCCGACGCTGCCCGCCGTCGAGGCCAAGTGGAGCAAGCGTCAGGCGATGGGCGTCGCGCAGACCACGTGGGGCGGTGTCGCGAAGTACGCGACCATCGACTGCAAGCTGAACAAGTAGTGCGGCCGCCGCGCGGTCAGATGGCGCGGCGGTGGTTCAGATAGGCGAAGGACGCGAGGCCCAGGGGGATCTGGCACCAGAAGGTGAGGAGCCGGAACCCCAGGGCCGCGCCGACCGCCACCCCGGCGGTCAGTCCCGCCACCGCGGTCAGTCCCGCGGCAATGGTGATCTCCTTGGTGGCGACCCCGTTGGGTGAGGGCAGCAGCGGCGCCAGCGCCACGGTCACCAATTCGACGACGAAGGTATCGGGCAGGCTCAGGTCCGCGCCGACCGCGTGCAGCACCGCCCACAGCGCCACCACCATGAGCAGCGGCTGCAACAGCGCGCAGATCCAGAGCGCGGCCGCGCGGCGAGGCCGGATCGCGGTGGCGGCCACTGATTTCCACGCCATTCCGGCATCCGAACGAGCGTGGCGCACGCGCGAGGGCAGCTGCCGCCAGCCGCCGTGCGCGCGCACCCGGCGATGCAGGACCAGCGCGAGCGTGCCGAGCACGCCCAGCCCGATGATCATGATTCCCGCTGTGCGCCAGAGATTCTCGCCGATGTAGTGATCCCACAGCGCCCCGGCCCGCGCACCCAGATCGTGCCAGGGCGGTGGCTCGCCATTGCGGCTCATCAGGCCCGGCGCGGCCAGCGCGGCGATCACCACCAGCGGCACCCGCACCATCAGCGCGGCGAATCCCATCAGCGCCATCGACGCCATCGCGCCGGTGTGGCTGAGCCCGGTCTTGCGCAGGAACCGCATCCGCAGCAGCAGCGACGCGGCGGGCACCAGTCCGATGGCAGGCACCGCGAGCTGCAGGGCGAACAACTGCCGGGCGTCGGTCCGCGCCGGAATCGAACCGTGCAGCATGAAAACCGAAGTGGGCCACAGCGCCAGCGTCGCGAGCCCGGCGACCAGCAGCCAGCGCGGATCCGCCCCCAGCAGTGCGTGGACTCCGGTGAGCACCGCATCCCGCTGCCACACCGCCGCGGCCGCTACCAGAACGGTGCAGACGACGGTGGGTAGTGCCTTTCTCGCAGTGGCGGGAATGGCCGCCATCTGCCCCTCCTCAGGTACATCGCAGACGTAATTTCCCCGGTGAATCGCGCACGCGCTGAACCACATTAACGTGCCCGGGGGAGGGACGACCCGCGTTCCGGCGTAACAGTGGGCACTTGCCGGATATCAGAGGTTCCGCGGGCCGCCCCGAGGTCCGGTTCATCCTACGGGATGTGAATCCCCGAGAATGTCCCGGACGGCTTCGGATCGGAAGAACGGCTCCACCCGCTGCCGGACCAGACCGGCCAGTACGCCTTCCTGTTTGGCGATCTCGATCACCGGCGGTGCGTACCGGACGAACTCGTCCCGCAGCATTTCCGGCGTGATGCCGAGTTCCTTCCACAATCCCGCCACGGTGTACTCGCCGTAGTAGCCGAGCAGGATATCGGCCGCGTCGCCGACGAGTTCGGCGAGATATTCGTGATTCTTGACCGTGGTGGCGAGATCGAAAATCGCGGCGATCAACGCGCGCAATTCCTCGATTTCGATGAATTCGCGTAGATCGCTGACCGGTTCATTGGCGAACAGGTCGTAGACCTCGAGCGCCGCGTCGGTCAGCGGCGTCTCCTTGATGACGGTCAGGATCGCGTGGTTGGTGCGCTTGACCGCGTATTGCGCCGCGGCCGCGCCCGCCTCGCCGAGCCGCTCGCCGAAGGCCTTGTCGCCCGCGCTGAGCACCTTGCCGACCGTCCGATCACCCAGGGAGAGCGCCGATTTCACCACCGGAATCTTCTGGGCCCGGGTGCGGGCGGCGTCGGCCGCCCCGGACACGATCCGATTGACGAAGGTGGCGGCCACGGTGCCGACCAGCGGGCTCTGCGCGAAGCGGTCCAGACCGCGCTCGAACATGGTGTGCATGCCGAGCACGGTGGCGATGAGCTTGGCGACGCCGTCGCGGTCGACCACATCGCCGAGCCGGAAGGTGTCATTGGCCGCGAGGTCGTAGATGGCATCGGCCAGCGCCTCGAACAGCTGCCGGTTCAGCGCGCTGCTGCCGAGCAGTTCGATGATCGACAAGGTGGTCTGCTGCACCGCGTTTCGATCCAGCACATCGGCGACCCGCATGGTGTCGGCGACGACGAAGGCGTCGCGCAGGATCTCGTCGGTGTGCGCGACCAAGGCCTCGCCGGTGACCTGCTCGAGGATGTAGGTCACCGCCGCGTCCACGAGCCGTTCGGAGACGGCGTCGACGTCGATCCCGTTCTCCGCCAAGTGTTTTGCCATTGGGCCTCCCCTGTCGAAAGTCGAAATCGATTGTCTCAGACAGTATATGGTGGTGCAAACCGAACTAGCGGCCCGCGGCCCGATCGCGCTGTTCGCGAATCTGCTGCTGCCGTGCGGACTGGTCGTCCTGCTGTCGTTGGGTGAAGGCCAGGATCTGCCGGGTGACGACCACCTGCTCCGGGCCGCAGTCGCGAACCAGCCGCAGATTCGATCCCGCGCCAATGGGATTGCCGGGCTCGTCGAAGACGATCTGCCGATTGAAATCGAGTGGGGTGCTGCAGACGTAGAAGACGTCGACCACGCCGGGTACCAAGTCCGGGTTGAAGCAGTCGACGATCAGCTGGGAGCCCTCGGTATGGGTGGCAGAACAATCGATGGAGGCCAGGCCGGGTTCGGCGCTTGCCGGCGGGCCGGTCACCGCCAGCGCCACGATCGCCGAACCGGACAGCACCGCCGCGATCCGTTTCATGCCGCGACCTCCTCGGCCGGCGCGGCCGGTTTCGTGCCCGCCCCGCGCTCGGATTCGGCCAGCCCGATGCGGGCATGCAGCCGCTTCGCCCAGCCCGGCGCCCACCAGCACCGGTCGCCCAGCATGTGCATGATCGACGGCACCAGCAGCATGCGGATGACGGTGGCGTCCAGGACGAGGGCGACGATCATGCCGTAGGCGATGTACTTCATGAGCACCAGGTCCGAGAGTCCGAACGCGCCGGTCACCACGATCAGGACCAGTGCCGCCGCGGTGATGATGCCGCCGGTGTGCGCGGTGCCGTAGCGGATGGCTTCCGGTGTGTCCGCGCCTTTTTCGCGCGCCTCGGTCATGCGCGACATGAGGAAGATCTCGTAGTCGGTCGAGAGCCCGAAGATGATGGCGATGATGATCACCAGCACCGGGAAGCTCAGCGGCTGCGGGGTGAAGTCGAGCAGCCCGGAGCCGTGGCCGTCGTAGAAGACGAACGACAGGAATCCGAGTGTGGCGGTAAGGCTCAGCGCGCTCACCACCACCGCCTTGAGCGGCAGCACGAACGAGCCGAAGGGCAGGAACATCATCAGGAACGAGGCCAGCACGAGAATGCCCAGCAGCCAGGGCAGCCGGTGGATCACCCCGTGGATCGAATCCCGTTCCAGCGCGGGCAGACCCGTGACGTACATGCGCACCCCGGCGGGCGGGGAGATGCCGCGCAGCCGCGCGATGACGTCGTCGGCGTTCTTCGGATCGGCCAGACCCGCCTGATACACCTTGACGTTCACGCCCTCCTTGGCGACGCCGTTGGAGAACGGCTTCTGGAATTCCCCCGTCAGCCCCGGTGTCTTGTTCGCCGCCTCGACAATGGCATTGAGCGTGGCCCGGTCGGCCCCGTCGATGACCAGCTTGATCGGCGAGGTCCGCTCCTTGGGGAACACCGCGTCGAAATTCTGCTGCGCCGTGCGGGTCTCATTGCCGGGCGGCAGATACTTCTCGGTCAGCCCCGCGTACTGCACGTGCAGGAACGGCAGGATCAGCCCGAGCAGCACCAACATGATCGGATACGCCAGCAGCGCCGGCCGTTTCATCGCCCAGGTGGCCAGCCGCGACCAGAACGAGGCGTCGATCTGCGCGGTCGTCCTGGTGCGGGCGAAGCGCCGGAATCCGAACGCGTCCACCCGCTTTCCGAGGATGGCGAGCATGGCGGGCAGCACGGTGATCGACAGCAGCGCCGCCAGCACCACCGCGGTCAGCGCGCCGAGCGCCACCGACCGCAGGAACGTCATCGGGAAGATCAGCACCCCCGCGACGCACACCACGATGATGGTCGCCGAGAACACGATGGTCCGCCCCGCGGTCGAAACCGCTATGCGCACAGCGTCTTCCGTGGATCGCCCCTCCGCGATCTCCTCCCGGAACCGGCTCACCATGAACAGCCCGTAGTCGATGGCCAGCCCCAGCCCGATCAGCGAGATGACCGCGTCGGCGAACTGGTGCACCTGCATCACCCCGGTCAGCGCCTTCATCACGCCCCAGGAGCCGAGAATGGTGAGCCCGCCGATGATCAGCGGCAGCGACGCCGCGATCACGCCGCCGAACACGAAGAACAGCACCACCGCCACCAGCGGCAGAGCGATCAGATGCATGCGCGCGATATCGGACTGCATGGTGAGCCCGACCGCGTCGGCCACCGGAACCCGGCCCGCCACTTGCAATTCCAGACCCGGGATCGCGAGCTTGTCCTGGATCCGGTGGTAGAAGTCGACGCTGTCCTGATCGCCGGTGCCTTGCAGTCCGATGCTGATGAACGCCCGCGTCTTGGATTCGTCCACGAACCGCGACTTGCCCAGGCTGCCGTTCCAGTACCCGCTGACGTCCTTGATCTGAGTCCTGTAGTCGCTCAGCAGCTTCTGCGTCAGGTCCTTGCCGGCCTGCTCGATGTCCGGGTCGGTGATGTGCTTGCCTGCCGGGGCGGTGTAGAGCGCGATCACATCGCCGTCGAAGTCGCGTCCGAAGGTGTTGTCGGCCAGATGCGCCCCGGCGACCGATTCGCTGGTGTCGTCGAAGAAGCCCTGGGCGGTCAGCTCGTCCTGGTAGCCGAGTCCGTAGAGCCCCGAAACCCCCATGAGCACGATGAATCCGATGATGACGGTGTAGCGGGCGCGGTAGGTCCAGCGCCCCAGCCGGTGGAACACGACTCCCCCTAGGACTGGCAGGCCGGGGCCTTGTAATCGGTCTGGGCGAGAATGCCGCAGATCTCGCTGACCGGGATCTTCCATTCGCCGTTCACCGCGACCAGATTGATCGGCGCGGACCGGCGATTGCCGTTGCCGTCCTTGTCCAGCCAGAATTCGGCCTCGAGGGTTTCGCCATTGAGCACCACCGAGTCCTTGACCACGCCGAAGGCGGCATTCGGGTTCTCGGAGATGGCCTTGGACAGATTGGGCAGATCGCCGCGGAACTTCTCCCCGCCCTGCACGATCGCCAGGCGCTGATCATCGCTGACCTGCTTGCCCTTGCCGAACAGGCCCTGCAGCTTCTGCTCCAGCTGATCGGCGCTGAGCGGATCGGGCAGCTTGCCGTTCCCGGCGGTCACCGCGGCGGTGGTGGTGGGCGCGACGCTGATGGTCACCTCGCTGCTGCGGACATTGTTGTCACCACAACCCGCAAGTGTCAGAGACAGTGCCGCTCCGACCGTCACCAGTGAGATTGCCGTTCCCCGAGTCAGTTTCATGTCCCCTCCAGAGTGACCGTGATCGCAATTTGCCCTTGATTGGGTCGTGAGTCACAGTATGCTAACAACTGTCTCAGTCGGTATGGGAAGTTTTGTCAGGAGGGGCCGGTGGCAGGGTTGCGGAAACCGCCGGGATCGTCGTTCGCCTACGCGTCGGCGCTCGTGGTGGCGATCGGATTGATCGGCGGCGGCGGGGGCGCGGCAATCTGGTTCCGGACCCACCTGGGCGCGCCGCCGCCCATCGTGGTGGTCGCGCAGGCCCCGGCCGTCACCACGTCGGCGGTGCCGACCACGCGGATGACCACCACGACCACCCCGCCACCGCCGGTCTTCCGGAACGAGACGGTGCCGCCGCGGCTGCCCGACGCCGCCGCCTACACCGGTGCGGTGCCCAGCGCCCTGCCCGGCTTCGAGAACAAGTCCGCCAACAATTACGGCTGGTTCGGCGGTGACGGCGTCTCCGCGCGCTGCGACGAATGGAATCGCGCCACCGTGGTCGGCTCGACCGTGAACACCCTGTTCGTGGTGTGCGGAAGTTATTTCAAGGCCTATGAATTGGCGACGGGGACACCGATCCGCACCGGCATGGCGGGCGGCGGCGGGGCCTGGTCCGGTGCGGGCGGCGGGGTGTCGATCCAGCTGACGCGCGCCGCGCTCACCCTCGCCCGTGACGGCGGCGAGGCCGAGGTGCAGCCGGTCGTGGAGTGGTGGGCCGCTTAGCAATTCGACGATTCACAGTTCTTTTCTGTCTCAGACGACATGGTGGGGAGTTTCAGATGGCGACGGTGGTGCAGATGTCGGAATCCGATGTGGGAGGGGAGGATCCGGAGCTACAGCGCGAGCTCGACGCGAAGTTCGACCCGCCCCCGACGCCGGCGCAGCAGATCCTGCGGCCGTTCGTCGCGCTGGTGCTGTGGGCCTGGAACACCCTGCTCGGATCGATCGGCACCTTCGGCCGGTTGACCCTGCTCGCCGTCGATTCGATGTACGGCCTGGTGCGCGACATCGTGAAGCTCAATCACCCGTGGCGCGAGACGCTCACGCAGGCGTGGTTCATGATGAGCGTCTCCGGCTGGCCCGCGATCCTCATCTCGGTGCCGCTCGGCGCGATCATCCAGCTGCAGGCCGGTTCGTTGGCCTCGCAGGTCGGTGCGACGTCGCAGGCGGGAGCCGCCGGTGGTCTGGGCGTGATTCGCCAAGCGGCGCCGATGATCTCGGGCATTCTCATGGGCGGCGCGGTGGGCGCGGCGGTGGCCGCGGATCTGGGGGCGCGCAAGATCCGCGAGGAGATCGACGCCATCCGCACCCTCGGCATCAACCCCAATCACCGGCTGGTCGCCCCGCGGCTGGCGGCCATGTTCCTGGTCGGCCCGCTCATGTGCGTGCTGGTGGTGTTCGTCGGCATGGCGACCATCTACAGCATGACCCTGGTGCAGGGCGGTGTGCCGGGCGCTTTCTTCAATTCCTTTGCGGCCTTCGCCAGTACGACCGATCTGATCATCGCCGTGGTCAAGACCGTGATCTTCGGAATTCTGGTGGTGCTGGTGGCTTCCCAGCGCGGCTTCGAGGCCTCCGGCGGGCCCAAGGGCGTGGCCGACTGCGTGAACGCCACCGTGGTGCTCGGCGTCATGACCACCTTCGCGGCCAATGTGCTCATCACCCAGCTGCTCACCATCTGGTTCCCCGACAGCGGAGGCTTCTGATGGTCATTCCCGCGAAATACCGTGCGCTGGGCCTGCATTCGGCGCGCAAGGCCGCGAATGTGGCGGTCCCGGTGGTCGGGCTGGGGCATCAGTTCGCCTTCGCCTATCACGTGCTGCGGGCGATTCCGCGGACCGTGCACCGCTATCGCCGCCAGATCGGCGTGGTGTTCATGGATATCGGCTGGGGCAACGGCCGGGTCATCGTGGGCGGCGGGACCGTCGGCGTGGTGGTCTTCATGGGATTGATGACCGGTGCGGCCATCGGCATCGAGGCGTTCCGGATTCTCGACCTGCTGGGCATGGGTCCGCTGACCGGGTTCATCTCCTCGTTCGCCAATACCCGCGAGCTGGCCCCGCTGGTGGCGGCCATCGCCTTCGCCGCGCAGGCCGGGTGCCGGATCACCGCCGAGATCGGGTCCATGCGGATCTCGGAGGAGATCGACGCGCTGGAAGCCACCGCGGTGGAACCGATTCCGTTCGTGGTGACCACCCGCGTGATCGCGGGGGTGCTCATCGTGGTCCCGGTGTATCTGGCGTCGCTGGCGTGCAGCTACTTCGCGACGGCGTTCTTCATCAAGGTGGTGCACGGCCAGGCCGGCGGCACCTACGACCACTACTTCCAGGCCTTCCTGAACCCGAAGGACGTGTTCCTGTCGCTGTTCAAGGCGGTCGTGTTCGTCATCGTCATCATCCTCGTGCACTCCTATTACGGCTTCTACGCCTCGGGCGGGCCGGAGGGTGTCGGGGTGGCGTCGGGGCGCGCGATTCGCGCGAGCCTGGTGTTGATCATCGTGCTGGATCTGACGCTCACCACGGCGCTGTGGGGAATGTTCGTCAGCGATATACGAATAACGGGATAGCGCATGGGGATAGGGAAGTATCAGGCGATCAACGGGCGCGGCCCCAAGCCGTGGCAGCTGTTGATCACCGGGGTCGTGGGCGGGGCGGTGCTGCTGGTCATCTCGCTGCTGTTCACCACGTATGTGAAGGGCGGGTTCGCGGAGCAGTTCGTGGTCAATGTCGAGGCCCAGCAGGTCGGCGAGGGCATTGTGGAGGGCGCGGACGTCAAGATGGACGGGCTGCGCATCGGATCGGTCGCCCGGATCGAAACCCAGGGCACCGACCGGCAATTCGTGCAGTTGTCGGTGCGGCCGGAGAACGCGAAATTCCTCGCCGACAATGTGCGGGCGCGGTTCGTATCCTCCAATACCCTCGGCATGACCGCGCTGGAACTGTTCTACCTCGGGCCGCGCGGCACACCGCTGCGCAATGGCGCGACCATCACGCTGCCGCGCGACAGCCAGACCGTCACCGTCACCTCGGTGATCCGCATGGTGGGCGAGCAATTCGGCAAGATCGACACCGATCCGA
This sequence comes from Nocardia sp. JMUB6875, assembly GCF_041154655.1. Taxonomy (NCBI): domain Bacteria; kingdom Bacillati; phylum Actinomycetota; class Actinomycetes; order Mycobacteriales; family Nocardiaceae; genus Nocardia; species Nocardia sp. JMUB6875. The sequence continues at coordinate 77,469 of NZ_BAAFGR010000007.1, read as the reverse complement.
TCGGGCGCATCGGGCAGGTGCTGAACTTCGAGGGCAGCGCCGACGGCATCGGCAAGATGGTCGCCACCGCCATCGATATCGGGCGCATGAAGGTCGGCGACCAGATGCTGGTCGGGCTGGATCCGCGGCCGGGCATCCAATCGGGGGCCGATTTCAGCGGTGATGTGAAGCGGGTCGCCCGCGATGCGCTGACGCTGTTCCGGGAACAGGCGGGCCGGATCTCGTTCCTGGTCGACCATCACGATGACCTCGAGGCCATCGTCACCCTCATCACCCAGCTCATCGGCGATGCCCTGAAAATCATTCCGCAGCCCGGTTTCCCGGCGTTGGCCGACGGTCTGCTCAGCCTGCTGCGGCCGGTCTCCGGCGCGGTGGACGGGCTCACCAGCTTCTACAACCGGGTGCCGCAGCTGCTCGACCGGATGGATCAGGCGTTCGTCGTCAATCCCGATGGGTCCGTGGGTTTTCGCGTACAGCTGCTGCTCGCGGGACTGCCGTACCTGGCGGGGGGTGCGCGATGAAACCCGTTCGCGGAGCGGCGATTCGGTTGACCGTCGTCAGCCTTGTCATCGCCGTGATGGGCGCCATGATCTGGACCGCACTGCAAACCCCGGTGCGCGACAAGGTACGCGGATACGCCGCCAATATCTCCGACGTCTCCGGCCTGAAGAAGGGCTCGGATGTGCGGATGGCGGGCGTGCAGGTCGGGAAGGTGACCGCCATCCAGCTCGACGGTGCGGTCGCCTACGTGGAATTCGGTGTGGCGCAAGGCCAGGAGGTCTACGACAACACCGAGGTCGCGGTGCTGTTCTCCTCGCTCAACGGCGACCGCTACCTGGCCCTGCAGCAGAAGGTCGCGCCCGGCAAGAGGATTCCGCCGGGCACCACCATTCCGATCCAGCGCACCCACGGCTCGTTCGACATCTCCGAACTGTTCGACGCGGTGCGCCCCATCTTCGAGACCCTGTCCTCGGGGTCGGTGGACAAGTTCCTGGAGAACCTGCTGCTGGTCGCCTCCGGGGACGGGCGCGGGCTGGGGCCGGTCATGGACAGCCTGAATCAGATCATCGCGGTGGCCGCCAACCAGGAACCGGTGGTGAATCTGTTGGCGGACAATATGTCCGGGCTGCTCACCCGGTTCCAGGGGCAGTCGCCCAAGATCGACCACATGATCGATCAGGTGCTCGGCCTGGTTGACACCATCTACGGCAAACTCGACTCGCTCAACAGCCTGATCGAGAAGGCGATTCCGGGCCTGAACGCCGCGATGCCGTTGCTGGACAAGTTCGTCGGCATCTACTACGACAACTTCCCCGGCATGCAGCGGCTCTACGACACCCTGCTCGGCCCCGACATGGTGACCTTCATCCGCCAGACCCTGGCCGCGGTGCCGCTGGCGCTGAACACCCTCAACGGCCTCACCCTCGAGCCCGAGGCGGGGGACAAGTGGAGCTGTCTGAGCGGGCTGCCGATACCCACCACGATCCTCATGGGCACCGAACGTATGGAGGCGTGCAAGTGAACCTGCCCTCGGGGACCATGGCGCTGCAACGCGTCTCCTTTCCGCGAATCAGTCTGCCGCGCTTGACGGTTCGCAGCGCCAACGCGCAGCGGAAGTTCGAGTTCCGGATCGGCATCGCCGCCATCATCGTCACCGTCGCGGCGCTCATCGCCTCGGTCGGGGCGTTCGTCATCCCGTTCGGGGAAACCGTGTACCGGGCCGACTTCGCCAGTTCCGGCGATCTGCGCAACGGGGACGAGGTGCGGGTGGCCGGAATCAAACTGGGCAAGGTGCGCGGCGTGACGCTGGTGGGTGATCATGCCGAGGTCGCCTTCGGACTCGATTCGAAGGTGCACCTTGGAGTGGACACGCGGGCGGTGGTCAAGCTGCTCACGCCCATCGGCGGGCGGTACCTGTCGATCGAGCCCGCCGGCACGGGAAACGCCGCCGGGCGGATCATTCCGCGCGAGCACACCAAGACCCCCTACGACCTGTCCGACGCGATCGAACAGGTGTCGCCCGCGCTGGGCAGCCTCGACGCCGGGAAACTGCGCGAGACCATCGCCAAACTGGCCGGGGCCTTCGAACAGCAGCCGCAGGCGCTCAACGGGATCCTGCACAGCGTCAACAACCTCTCCGACATCGTGGTCACCCGGCGCACCGAATTCCAGCGGGCCCTGGACGTGGCCAAGGACTACCTCGAAGTGCTGATGAACAAGCTGGACCGGCTGCAGTTGGCCGGGCAGCACGTGCTCGAGGTGTATCGGGTGATCGCCGCCAACCGGGACGGGCTCATCACCATGGTCGGGCAGCTGCGGCGGTTCTTCGACTACTTCACGCCGATCTTCGCCGCCGCGCAGAACCAGCTCGGGCCCGCGCTGGAACCGCTCTACGACACCATCGACAAGGAGGTCGCGGAACTGGTGCGCAACAAGGACGCGCTGGCGGGCATGAATCAGAATCTGGCCCGCCTGCTGGAGTGGTTCGCGCGCAATTCCGACAACCCGTACGTGACGGTCGACCAGTCGGGGGCCACCGTCGTCGACACACCGCTGTGCCCGTACGGAAAGCCGGGGTGCTGAGCCGTGAGTACACGAAATCCGTTGAGTGTCTTCAGGGGTCGGCTGGTGCCGCGGTCGTTGCGGGCCAAGCTGACCGCCGCGGTCGGGGTGGTCGCGGTGGTGATGGGGCTGATCGTGGCCGTCACCGGCAAGCAGTACTGGGACAGCACCGAGTCGCCGGTGGCGGTGTGCGCCGAATTCCGGGATGCCGTGGGGCTCTACAAGGGCAACAAGGTCACCATGCTGGGGATCCAGGTCGGCAATGTCACCGATATCGAGCCGCTCGCCGACGGCGTGATCGTGCGCATGACGGTGGACCGGAAGGTGCGGCTGGCACAGAATCTGGGCGCGGTGACCATCGCCAATTCCATCGTCACCGACCGGCGGGTGGAGCTGGGGCCCGCGTATACCGGTGGCGGGACCTTCGACTATCGGAAATGCATTCCCAAGGAGCGCACCAAGACTCCGGTCGGATTCACCGAGGCCATGCGCTCGATCGCCGATCTGTCGGTGGACCTGACCGGCAAGCCGCGGGGCGCTCCGCTGCAGCAGCAGGAACCGCCGGTGCTCGGAAATTCGCTGCGGGCCATCGCGACCCAGGTGCACGACAGCGCGGTGCCGCTGAATCAGGCCATCCGCAATATCTCCGAGATCCTCGGCGATTCCGCGGCGGGCGCGAACTACCTCGTGGGCGCGATTCTCAAGGAGTTCCGCAAGGTCAGCCAGAATCTGGACCAGGGCACCGGCGATGCCGACTTCCTGCTGGACGCCGCCACCGACGCGCTCGATATCGCCAATCGGATGCTGCCCGATATCGCGGGCATCGTCAGCGATGTCGCGGTGTGGGTGCCGCCGATCGCGAACCTACTGGCCTACAAATGGCTGCGCGTGATCATGGTGGGATTCGACGGGGCGATGCCGGTGATCACCCGAATCCTAGGCAAAACACAGAATTTCGTGGATCTGCTGAAGGACGTGCCGCCCGCGGTCCAGAACGCGCTGAAGATGTTCGACCAGAACCTCGGGGCGGGGACGTTGCAGTACGTGCCGCCGAGCATTCGGATCGATCCCGGGCTGGCGCGGGACGTGTGCTCGATGGCGAAAGCCTGGTTCCCGCCGTGCAACCGGGACTTCGCGCCGGGGGAGACCGTCGATCTGGGGCTGGTGCAGATGCTGTTGTCGGCCGCCGGTGGGAGGTGAATCGAATGCGTGGAAAACACTGGCGGACAGCGGTTCTCGGGGTGCTGACGGTGGCGACCGTCTCGGGCTGCGCGGTGCGGCCGCTCGACATGCCGCTGCCCGGAACGCGATACGGCAAACCCACCTATCAGGTGCGGGTCGAATTCGGGAACGTGCTGTCGCTGCCGCTCAAGACCAAGGTGGAACTCAATGGCGCGCAGGTCGGCGTCGTCGAATCGGTGAGCGTACGGCCGCGGCCCGATGCCACCGTGCCGGAACTGCCCGCCGATCAACAGCCCTACTTCCAGCCGACCGCCATCCTGGCCATCGACAAGGACGTGCACCTGCCCGCCGAGACCCGGGTGGAGATGGCGCAGCAGACGCTGTTCGGCGATACCTACGTGAAACTGACTGTGCCGGAACACTCTTCGGGTCGTGAGCTGAGTCAGGGCAGTGTCATCCCGATCCAGCAGACCAAACAGCCGACCACGGTCGAGGAGTACATGGGCGCGGTGGTCAGCTGGGTCACCGGCGGCAATATCCCGTTCGTGCAGAGCTTCGTGACCAGCGTCAACCAGGCGTTCCCGGCCGATCCGGAGACCTTCCGGGACTTCATGGCCAAGCTGTCGGTCTCGATCCAGCGCATCGGGGAGAACACCGGGCCGCTCAGCACAATCCTCAACAACGCCACCGCAGCCTTGGACACCTTCCGGCAGGCCGAGGACGTGTGGAAGTTCCTCTTCGACGACGCGCCGGTGCTGCTGGCCGTCATCGGGAAGGTGCTGCCGGATGTCATGTACTTCGTCGACTCCATTCGCGATCTGGCGGCCTTCGCGGGCGAACTGCTCATCGACCCTTCCGATCCGAAGGTGACCACCCGCGTCGACCGGATCCACCGGTTCCTCGATGTGTGGACGCCGCTGGCGCAGGCGCTCATCGCCACCCCGAATCAGGTTCCGCGGACGCTGAATTCGATCGACGCGCTGCTCGGCAACAAGATCGTGCCGTTCCTGTCGGCGCGCGGGCGGCCCTATATCGAGATCACCGATGTGGTGCCGCAGATACCCGCGAGCGCGCTCACCGGTGACCCGGTGGCCGACGCGCAGATTACCGCTGCCAATGAGCAGGCGTTCCGTGATCGGGTGCGCCCGGTCCTCGAGCTGGTGGGGTTGGTGCGATGACCCGCAAGATCCTGGTGTCGGCGCTGGCCATGGCGCTCATGGCGGTCAGCGCCACGCTGTACCTGACCTACGGGGTGTTCGGGTTCAAGCCCGGGGCGCGGACCTACGCGCTGTCGGTGCTGCTGCCCAATTCCGGTGGGCTGATGGAGACCTCGCCGGTCACCCTCAACGGGCTGCAGGTGGGCAGGGTGCGGGGGCTGGCCAAGGCCGAGCACGGGGTGCTGGCTCATTTGGCGGTGGAATCGCGGTATCGGATTCCGATGGACGCCCAGGTGATCGTGGCGAACCTGTCCGCGGTAGGGGAGCAGTACATCAACTTCGCCCCCAAATCGGCTGTGGGGCCGTACTTTCCGGACGGAGCGCTGGTGCCCGACGGGCAGGTCACCCAGCCGATCACCATGGCGCAGGCACTCGGCGGGATCCAGGGCGTGATGAATCAGCTCGATACCGACGCCATCAACGAGATCCTGCGCGGGGCCGACACCGCCATCCGGGACGTGGGGCCCAGCATCGCGAAGCTGGTGAACTCGGGCAGCATGTTCTCGACCACGCTGCGCCAGAACCGCGAACTGATCCAGCGCCTGCTGAGCTTCGCGGCCGGGGCCGCCTCGCAGTCCAACGGCGAGAAGATGACGCTGCTGCGCTCCAGCGCCGAACGACTGGCCACCACCTTCGCGCCCGAATTGCCGGCGCTGCTGGACCAGTTCATCGGCATCACCGTGAGCAGCGGTGGCACCCAGGTGATTCCGTTCATTCCGATGCTCAAGAGGCTCATGCAGTACATCGCCGTGCTGGTGGGCGACGGTGGCGCGGCCGTCGAGGTGATCCGGCCGTATCTGCTGGATCCGCTCGAGGGCGTGGACCTGGACCCGGGCAAGACCATGGACGGCCTGCTGGCCGCCTTCCCGGAGGGGAAGGGCTTCCGGCTGCTGGTCGACATTCCGCACTGAGCAGTACAGGCGACAAGACTTCCGAAAGGGCACTCATGAAGTCTCGCTGGATCGAATGGAACGACAACGGAATTCGGATTCCGGTCCTCGGGCTGGTCGCCGTCATCCTCGCGGTGGCGACGATCGCCGGGGTGATGGGATACCGGAACTGGGATCTCGCCGACCGCAATGCCGACCTCACCGGCAGCCTCGCCGATTATCGGCGCAAGGAGGCCGACTGCACCGCCGCCATCAAGGCGGGCACCGATTTCCTGTTGGCGGCCAATAATTTCGACTATCGCAAACCCGACGACTGGACACCGCGCATGGCGGCGCTGTCCACCGGGCCCATTCACGACTATTTCGCGACACCCAAAGTGGCGCAGGACAATAGCGAGCTGATCAAGGCCGGGAAGCTGCACAAGGCGAGCACCGTCGCCGATGCGGCCTGCGCATTGCAGACCGACAAGGGGATACGGGTGATCGCGCAATTGACCGAGAGCACCGAGAACTTCCAGACCACCGATCCGGTCAAGACCACCTCGGCGGTCTGGGTGGAAGTGGGGCGGGAGGACTCGGGGCGGAAGGCCATCGATTCCGGGCGGGGGGATCAGGCGTTGAAAGGCGATGTGACCGCGAGCCAGCCGCCGACCGCACCGCAGCAGCCGCGTTAGGAGGGCGAGGGAATGAATGAAATCGAACAGTCCGTGACCAGGCAGCGGGTGATCGCCTTGGTGGCCGCCGTCGGGCTGCTGCTGGGCGGAAGCGGTGCGGCCTGCGGGTATTTCGCCTATTCGAAGGCGCGGGCGGCCGAGCAGGTGGCGACCGCGCAGGCGCGCGCCGCCGACCGTGACGCGGCGATCAAGGCCGGGTCCGAATTCCTGACCACCATGTTCACCATCGACGACGGCAGCCTGGACCGGTGGGAGAAGTCGGTGCTGGCCGCCACCACCGACGGCATGCACGAGCAGCTCGCACAGTGGAAGACCGTGCTGCAGAAGTTGATCAGCGCGCACGTGGACATGAGCAGCACGGTCAAGGACGTGGGCGTGGTGTCGCAGAACGGGGATGCGGTGACGCTGCTGGCGATCATCGAATCGAGCGGGCGCGCCGATCCGGCCGCGGCGCAACCCAGCCCCAGTGACAGTGCCGCGCTGGTCGACCTGCGCCGCATCGACGGGCAGTGGAAGATCCAGGGCTACGGGCCCGCGGGAGGTAAGCCGTGAGGAAGATCGAGCAGGTCCGCACGACGTACGCGGTGGCCGCCGCCGCGCTGGTCGTGGCCGTCGCCGTCGGACTGGGTCTGGGCGCATGGCATTTCGCCGCCGCGCGGGATGACATCCGGGCCACCGCCGCGCACCTGGACGCCCAGGCCGCCGATCGCGACGCGGCGCTGAAGGCGTGCGCGGGCTTCCTGGCCACCGCGTACACCGTGGACGCCGTCAACGACAAGGGCATGGCCAAGTGGAACGACGCCATGACGGCCGCGACCGCCGACACGCTGAAGGAGCAGGTGCGCCAGACCAAGGCGATGCTCAGCCTGCTCACCGAGGCCGACGCCAGCATGACCGGGGCGGTGTCCGACTCGGCGGTAATCAGTCAGAACGACAATCTGATTCGGATTCTCGCCGTGGTGAAACTGACCGGCCGGGCGCCCGGGCAAAACGATCCGACCAATGGGTCGGTCACCGAATACGTCGATCTGATGAAGGTCGACGGACAATGGAAGGTGTTCGGGTACAAGGATATCGGGACCAAATCCGGCGCCGGGCAAACCGAGGCCGGACTGCCCGGACTGCCCGCGACTCAACCCCCTGGCAAATAATCGGCGTCATTGCAGGACGGTCGTCTTTCAAGAGCGCCAACACGATTCGGCGAATATCCGAGTAGGCTCGCGAAACGAGACTAGTCGTCATGAGCAGGGATACGACGTGGCTGAAACCATTTCCGCACGAGCTGAAACCATTCCCGCACGAGCACTGCTGGCCGAACTCGAACCGGTGGCGGAATCGAATCTGAACCGCCATCTATCGATGGCCAAGGACTGGCATCCGCACGACTACGTGCCCTGGGACGAGGGCCGCAATTTCGCGGCCATGGGCGGAATCGACTGGGAACCCGAACAATCCCGGCTCGGCGCGGTGGCCCGCGCCGCCATGGTCACCAACCTGCTCACCGAGGACAATCTGCCCTCCTACCACCGGCTCATCTCCGATTCCTTCTCCCGCGACGGCGTCTGGCGGACCTGGGTGGACCGCTGGACCGCCGAGGAGAACCGGCACGGCATCGTGCTGCGCGACTACCTGGTGGTCACCCGCGGCGTCGATCCGGTGGCGCTGGAACAGGCACGCATGACGGTCATGGGGCAGGGCGTCGACGATCCCACCGGCACCGGCGACCACGCCGTGCTGCACGGCGTCGCGTACGTGACCTTTCAGGAACTGGCCACCCGGGTCTCGCACCGCAATACCGGAAAGGCCTGCGACGATCCGATCGCCGACCGCATGCTCGCCCGCATCGCGGCCGACGAGAACCTGCACATGGTCTTCTACCGCAATATCTGCGGCGCGGCCCTGGACCTGGTGCCCGACGATGCGCTCGACGCCATCACCGCGGTCATCGAGAACTTCCGCATGCCCGGCGCGGGCATGCCCGATTTCCGGCGCAACAGCGTGCTCATCGCCAAACACGGCATCTACGATCTGCGCCAGCACCTCGACGAGGTGATCATGCCGGTGCTGCGGCGCTGGAACATCTTCGAGCGCAATGACTTCACCGGGCGCGGGGAACGCACCCGCGACCGGCTGGCCACCTTCCTCGACAAACTGGGCAAGGACGTGGTCCGGTTCGAGGAGCATCGCGATCGGGCGCTGGCCCGGGAGGCCGCCCGGCGCGAGAAGATGTGAACAGGGACTGAGTTGTCCACATCCTGAACTTCTCATCTCACCTGGTTGTCGCGCCCCCGCTAGGGTGGTCACAACGAAGGGGGAGGCATGGCGGACATGCTGCGCGCCGACATCGTGGCGCTGCGAATCATGGCGGCGGGGATCCGGAACGAGGCGGATGCGATCGCGGTCATCGATCCGGTGGATCAGATCGCGAAAGTCGCCCGGTCCATGCCCAATTCGGCCATCGGGGCGGCCGCCGAGACCGTGGGCGAACCGCTGACGGCCACGCTGGGTGAGATGGCGGGACAACTGCACACCCTCGCCGAGGCGACCGATCGGGCTCACGCCACTTACGAGGACACCGAGCAGAGCCTGAAGACCCAGCTCGACACATTTCTACACACCCCCTCCTGAGTTCCGGGATAGCTCGGATCGGTACCGGCCTATGGGGGAGGGCGTGTGGGGCGGGCGAGGGTGTCGCAGGTGCTGACCTGGCGGCCGGAGGCGGCAATCGCGGCCAGTGCGGCCGTGCTCGAGGCGGATTCGGAGTTCTCCGGGGCGATGAGTCGGGTCGGCCGGTTGGTCGAGGTCGCCGTAGCTGGCTGGCAGGGTGCCGCGGGAGCGGCCGCGACGCTGGGAGCGCTGGAGTCCCAGCTGGCCGCCAACCACCTCGGCGCGGCGCTGGTCGATATCGCCGAGGCGCTCGCCGAAGCGGGTGCGCTGGACCGGGTCTGCGAGCTGGTCCGGCAGATCTGGGACGAGGGGTACGCCAACGGGTACCGGATCGCCGAGGACGGGACCGTCACCGCGCCACGGTTCGATACCGGAAACGCGCCGCTGGACTTGGTCTTTCAGGCGGTCGTCGACGCCAAGGCGCTGGAGCTCCAGGCGCGGCTGATGCCATTGCTCGACGCCGCCGGTGAGACCGATGAGCGGGCCGGGGCGCGGCTGGCGGCGGCCGTCGCGGCGCTCACGCTCGCGCCGCGCGGGCCGAGCGCGCGGGTCGCCGGAATCCTCGAGGGCACGGCGACCCTGCCCGATGATCCGAAAGAACTGAACGCCCTGTGGAACTCGCTGCCCGCCGCCGATCAGGACGCGCTGTTCGCCTATGACCCGCTGATCGGCACCCGGGACGGATTGCCCGCCCTGGCCCGAGACCATTACAACCGGCTCGCCCTGACACGGCTGCGCGAGGAGGCCACGGCCGAGCTCCGGCGGCTGGCCGAACAGCATCCCGACTGGTCGCGGCGGGAGAATCCGCCGACCACCGATGCGGGCTGGATTGCGCTGCGGCGGTGGGAAGCCGCGCAGACCGAGGTCGACACGCGGCTGGCCGGGTACACGGCGCTGGCCGAGCAACTCGGCGCGGCCGGGACTCCCGGCGAGCAGCGCTTGCTGCTGTCGATGGATGCGCGGGGCCACGGTGTGATCGCGCTGAACAATCCGGACACCGCCGCCAATGTCGCCACCTTCGTGCCCGGCACCGGTTCGCCGCTCACCGCGATCGGGATAGGTGTGGACCGGTCCCGGGCGCTGCTCGGTTCGGCCCAGCGCGCGGATCCCTCGGCGCGTAGCTCGGTGATCACCTGGTACGGATACGACGCACCGCCGGATCTGACCGCGGCGCTGGGGGATCGGCGGGCGCGGGAGGGCGCGCCCGCACTGGACCTGTTCGAGGACGGGTTGCGGGCCACCCACGCCGGGATCGCCTCGCACAACACCGTCCTCGGACACAGCTACGGGAGCACCGTGATCGGAGCCGCGGCATCCGGAGCTAACTCTCTGGCGGCCGACGCGGTGGTGTTCGTGGGCAGCCCCGGCGTCGAGGTCGATGATGTTTCGGAATTGCGGTTGCGGGGTATTCCTGCGGGCCGCAACGGTGCGCATGTGTTTGCCACCGCCGACCCCGCGGATCCGGTGCCGAGGTTCGGGCAGTTTCTGCACGGGGTCGATCCGGTGGATCGCGAATTCCGCGCAACAGTTTTCAGATCTTCGGGGGCCACTATCGACCTTCCGGTGTTGCGCGCCTTACCCCTTGATGTGCTCGCCCACGGAAACTATTGGGACCCTGGCAATCCAGGGCTGACGACGCAGGGGGAAATCATCGCGGGCCACCGGCCGCGCTGACTCGCGGCGGGCCCCGCGTTGCGCCGTGATAGCCGTAACCCCTGGTTGCGGGTTCGTAGCGGGCGTTACCCAACCGGTAGTCTGGGCGGCTGACCAAACTGGTTTGAAACGGTTGGGTTCATGCTAGGGTTCCGTGAAGCTTGGACGGGAAGTCGGAGATAAATGCGCACTGAGAACATCAATAGGAAGTTCAAACTGCATGACGAGCGCAGGATTGCCGCCCAACTTCCGGAGCAACTTCTCGGTTTGGATGTCGTCGGTTTTGGGAAGATAGAAGAGTTTCCGGGTGAGTTGCTGAACTCCTTCGGAGAATTCGCCAACGGGTCGGTCGCGCCGCGCACGCGCATCTATCGCAATGCCCAGCCGAATCTCATCGACGCGTGGTTGCTGGAACTGTTGCGGGGGGCCCGCATCGGTGACCGCTTCTACCTCCGCACCGGCCTCGAGTACTTCCCCTGGGCCGACTGCCGCGTCCTGGACCACCGCTGGCTCGAGTCGCTGCGCCGGGTGATGGGCACCAACCAGGGATACATTGCGCACGACAAGAATTCGGCCGTCATGACCATCGGCACCCAGTACGAGGTGCTGGGCTTCGCCGCGGGCTCGGGCCTGCCGAGCGGGGCCGAGGCCACGCCCGTGGAGGACACCCCCACCCGCCGCATCGTCCACGCCCCGGCCGAATCATCGGCCGCGGTGCTGAGCGATGACCTGCGGGCCCGCCGCCTGGCCACCCTGGCCTCGGACGTCGCCGCCCTGGCGGAGGACGCCGCGGCGGCGCAGCCGGTCGAGGCCGCGGTCCCGGAGTCCACGGCTCCCGCCCCGGAAGCCGCTCCCGCCCAGGAGGCGACGCCCGAGCCCGCCGAGTCGATCGCGCACGCCGACGAGGCGCCCACCCAGTTGCTGACCCGCATCGTGGTGCCGACCGAAACAGAGTGAACCGAACTCGCCGAGTCGACTCGGCGAGCGGCCGAACCGGTGGCCGTCGACATACGTTGTACTGATACGCCGGGCTTTTCGCCGAGTTCGAAAGAGCCGAGATATGTCGACTATCAATGGGCTGCCCGCCCATGTCCTGCTGGTGCACCTGATCGTGGTGCTGGTGCCGCTGACGGCGGGGCTGGTGATCCTGTGCGCGCTCTGGCCCGCCGCGCGCGCCCGGCTGATCTGGCCGACGGCCGTGCTGGCGGTGGTGGTGACCGCGCTGACGCCGGTGACCGTGGAGGCGGGGGAGTGGTTCCAGCAGAAGCTGGGCATGCCGCCGGTGCTCGACGAGCATGCGCGGCTCGGGCGGCAGATGCTGTACTTCGTTGTGCCGCTGGCGGTCTCGGCCGCGCTGCTGGTGCTCGCGCACATCCGGCAGGGGCGCGGGAAGCCGACCGGGCGGGCCGTGGTGGCGGTGCTCGCGGTGGTGGCGATCGCGGCGGGCGGGGCGGCCGCGTGGCAGACCTATCGGGTCGGGGATTCGGGGGCGCACGCCGTGTGGAACGGCGTGGTCGATCACTGACCGAGGAAATCCGTCGAGGCGATCCCGGACGGGGCGACTGTCGTGACCCGGCGGCCGGTCTGCGGGGCGGTCACCGGGTCACGACAGTGCGGCACGGTCAGATCTTGCGGATGACCGTGACGACCTTGCCGAGGATCTGGGCGTCATTGCCCGGAATCGGCTCGAACAGGGGGTTGTGCGGCATCAGCCACACCTGGGAACCGGTGCGCTTGAACGTCTTCACGGTGGCCTCGCCGTCGATCATGGCGGCCACGATGTCCCCGTTGTCGGCCACGTTCTGCTGACGCACGACCACCCAGTCGCCGTCGCAGATGGCCGCGTCGATCATCGACTGACCGACGACCTTGAGCAGGAACAGCGAACCCTCGCCGACCAGTTCGCGCGGCAGCGGGAAGACATCCTCCACCGCCTGCTCGGCCAGGATCGGGCCACCGGCGGCGATCCGGCCGAGGACCGGGACGTAGGTCGGGATCGGGTGCTCATCGGAGGCTGTGAAATCTGAAGAGCGTGCCGCATCACCGTTGACCGCGCGTAGCTGCGGCGCGCCGGCCGCGGCGCGCATGGCCGTCTCGTCCAGGCCCCGGACGTCCACGGCGCGTGGACGATTCGGGTCGCGGCGTAGATAGCCCTTGCGCTCGAGCGCCCGGAGCTGGTGCGCCACCGAGGAAGTCGAGGTGAGGCCGACGGCATCGCCGATCTCGCGGATGCTGGGCGGGTAGCCGCGGTCGTGCACCGAGGTGCGGATGACCTCCAGCACCTTGCGCTGGCGCACGGTCAGATCCGCGCCGGAGCCGGATTGCTCGGCGGACGAGCCGTCTCCTTCGAGACCAAGAGGTCCGTTATCACCTTCCGCGCCGCCGTGTTCGCTCACCGCCGCCGTCCTCCGTTCACTGCTGTCGCTCACCGGAATTCGTTCCCGGGCGCGGTCCGTCTCCTGCCTGGAGGGGTCCTCGCGTGCGTCCGGGGAACTCGTGGTCTCGACTGTAGACCGTGTGACGCGAGTGATCAAACATCTGTTCGACGCATGTCGTGGAAATCGTCGACATTGTCGGTGGGGCGTGGTAGAAATTCGAACATCAGTTCTTCGAACACATGATCGAGTCAGTTGTCCAGCAACATCCGGTCCGCCCTACCTTGGAGGTTTCTTCGATGCGCGCCGTGGTCAGCGAAATCGACACTCTCGGAAGCGATTTGGGATTCGACAGCATCCCGTGGGAGCTGCGTTCCGATCGGTCACCGGCCCGCGTGGCCGACGTCGTGGCGATGCCCGCCGGGGACCGTCGCCCCTGCCGTCCGCAGGTGCGGCCCGCCGCCCGGGTCCGTGTTCGACGCGATCATGTCGTCGTGCGACACGCGGCCGGACGCGCCCGGGGCATCCATCCGCTCGAGCGCGTGCAGCGCGCGCAGACCGGTTTCGCCGCCCTCGCCATCACCGCACTGGTGAGCGCGCTCGCCGTGGCCGGGCTCATCGGTCTGGCCCAATTGCGTTCCGGCGACTTCGATTCGCAGACCACCCCGCCCGCCGTGCAGATGGCGCCCGTCCCCGCTCGCTAGTCGATGCGGCCCGGTAGTTGGCCGAAAATGCAGATTGAAAACTGAAACACGTTGCTACCGTCCCCTTGAATGTGACTGAGGCTACAAACGCGACAGGGGGCGTAATGCCGAGTGTGCGAGGGTTGTTGCGGCTGGCAGGGGTGCTCACCTGCCTGATGTTCGGGGCGGTGACGGTACCGGCCGCACACGCGGAATCCGGTTACGTCGCATACCTGGATCTACCGTCAATCAATGGTGAGGGCGCGGGCGGCGGTGGGCTGAACCCGGCGCTGCCTCTCGACCCGGACGTCTTGCGCGGCGCGCTCGACGGGGCTCGCGCCGCGGGCGTCGCGCCGCAGCGCTACGCGACGCTGTTGCACCAGTACTGGCTGGCGGTCGCCACCCGCAATGCCGATATCGACCTGGCCACCTGGGATCCCGCGCTCGGCGTCGCCGCCAATACCCGCACCTTCACCCAGGTCTATGTGAACTACTTGCGGCTCAACAACGCTCACCCCGAGTACTGGTGGACGGGCCTGGCGGGTCTGGCCGGTGGCTCCTTCGCCTCGGGCTTCTTCGATATGGGCGATGTCGCCGCCATCATCAGCGTGCCGGGCGTGCATCAGCTCGGCGACGCGGTGGCGGACCTGCTGCGCGGCACCCCGGCGCAGCTGCTGGACATCGCGCCCGCCGACATCCGGACCCTGGGCACCGAGGGCGAGCGGCTCACCGCCGAGGATCTGGCCTGGTACCAGACCCGGCTGATGATCATGCAGAAGCACATCTTCATCGATCAGGTCCCCATGCACGAGGCCTACGCGGCCGAGGGCCTGGCCGGGGTCGAGGAGATGTACCGGGCGGGCGTGCTCGACGAGAACGCCATCCTGGCCTGGCGCGATATCGCGGCGGGCACCCAGGACGGCCTGGCCGACGCCGCCTTGCGCATGACCGACCGCGAGCAGAACCAGATCATCGCCGACCAGTGGGACGTCACCTCGCACGGGCGCGGGGCCATGGGCCGGGTCATGACCTATGTCAGCACCGTCGCGGGCAAGGCCGCGGTGCCCGGCGTGCTCGCGCCCGGCGTGTTCGCACCCACCACCCTGCACGCGGGCACCATGTCGCTGCGCGCCCCGCTGCCCGACTTCAACTGGGCCGACCGCGACACGCGGTGGAACTACATCACCCACGACCTGCTGCCGCGTTATCTGGAACTGTGCGCGAATCCGGCCGTGGCGAGACCGGTTCTGGCGGTGCCGTTCTCGACCATGCTGAGCAACGGCCGGCTGATCCAGCGGCTGCCGGACCTGCTGGCCGATATGACCGCGCAATGGCAGTTGACCACCTGATTCCGGCCGCGTGACCCGGGCGGACGCCGCGGACCTCGGCTGTCACGGTATCCTCGAGATTGCTCGAGGTTTTAGCCGAACGAGGCATCGACAAAGGATCCCGGATGCATTGCCCGTATTGTCGCCATCCCGATTCGAGGGTGGTCGACTCACGTGAAGCCGAGGAAGGCACCGCCATCAGGAGGCGGCGTGCCTGCCCGGAGTGTGGGCGCCGGTTCACCACAGTCGAAACCGCGATTCTGTCGGTGGTGAAGCGCAGCGGCGTCACCGAACCGTTCAGTCGCGAAAAGGTCATTCGCGGTGTGAGCCGCGCCTGCCAGGGTCGCGAGGTCGACTCCGACGCGCTCAATCTGCTCGCGCAGCAGGTCGAGGATGCGGTGCGCGCCAAGGGTTCCCCCGAAGTGCCCAGTCACGAGGTCGGCCTGGCCATCCTCGGCCCGCTGCGCGACCTCGACGAGGTCGCGTATCTGCGCTTCGCCTCGGTGTACCGATCCTTCAGTTCCGCCGAGGATTTCGAACGCGAGATCGCCGACCTACGCAAGCACCGCGAGGAGACCGCGGTCGGCGCGACCGCGGAGTAACCGAGCGTCCGCTGCTGCTAGCGCTTCTGCTGCGGCGGGCGGCGGGCGGCGTCGATGGCCTTCTCGATTCGCTTGGCCGAGACCGGATATGGCGTGCCCAGCTGCTGGGCGAACAGGCTCACCCGGAGTTCCTCGATCATCCACCAGATTTCGACGATGTCGCGGCCGCCCCGGCGGGATTCGGGGAGGTTGGCGACCAGATGGTCGTAGGCGGCGTGCACGCGGTCGAGTTCGATCATGCCCGCGCGGTCGCGGTTGGCGGCGGCCGGGAGGGCCTCGAGGCGCAGGCGGGCGGCGGCCAGGTAGCGGGGGAGTTCCCGCAGTCGCGCGCTGCCCCATTCGGCGATGAAGCCGGGGAAGACCAGATCGTCGAGCTGATGGGTGACGTCGTCGGTGGCGTCGGGGTCGCGGGATTCGGCGAGGGCGGCGCGTAGGCGGTGGGCCTCGGCGAGGACCGGGACCACCGAGCGGACGATATTCGCCACGGCCGTGGTGAATTGGGGCCGGACCTTCTCCACCAGCGCCTGGAACTGTTCGGGGCTGCGGACCGGGCCGCCGTTGGCGGCGATGAGTTCGTCGGCGGCGCAGGCGCGGCAGTCCTCGACCAGCGCGTCCAGGCTGCCGTACGGATTCTGGCTCAGCGCAAGGCGATCGGTGGGCGGCAGGCCCGCGGTGACGGCGCGGGTATTGGTGGTGATCGCGCCCAGCAGCAGGGCGCGGGTGCCGGTGCGCATGGCGGTGGCCTGCTCGGCCGGGGAGCTCAGCACCCGGACCGCCACGCCCTCGGGCTCGGCGACCAGGGCCGGGTAGCCGGTAATGGTCTGGCCGCCGACCTGGCGCTTCACCGCGGTCGGGAGATTGCCGAGCGATTCGGAGGTCCACACCGTGGCCGGGGCCCGTTCGGCGGCATTGTTGGCACGCGCGACCGATTTCGAGACCTGTTCGGCCAGTTTGGTTTTCAGCTCTGCCAGGCTCTTGCTGCGCGCGACGATCGCGCCCGAGGGGTCGGTGGCGGCGAAGGTCATGCGCAGGTGTTCGGGTAGGCCCGCCGGATCCAGGTGGGCGGCGGTGATGGTCACCGAGCCGAGCCGGGACAGCTCGCGGGCCAGGCCGGTGCGCAGCGGTTCGGCGCGCGGGGTGAGGCTGTCGAGTGCGGCCTTGGCGAAGTCCGGGGCGGGAACGACGGTGCGGCGCAGCTGTTTCGGCAGCGTCTTGATGAAGGCCGCGGCCAGCTCCTCGCGCATGCCGGGGACCAGCCAGTCGAAGCCGACCGAGCGCACGTGCGCCAGCTGGGCGATCGGAATGTGCACGGTCACACCGTCATCGGCCTGGCCCGGCTCGAATTGGTAAGTCAGCGGGAAGGTCAGCTCACCCTGCCGCCAGCTGTCCGGGTAGGCGGTCGGATCCAGGACGGCCGCATCCTCGTTCACCACGGTGGAGGCGGTGAAGTCCAGCAGGTTGGGGTCCTGGCGTTGCGCCTTGCGCCACCAGCTGTCGAAATGCCGCACCGAGACGATGTCGCCCGGAATGCGCTGATCGTAGAAGTCGAACAGCACCTGATCGTCGACCAGGATGTCCCGCCGCCGCGCCCGGTGCTCGAGATCGGCGACGTCCTCCAGCAATTCGCGGTTCCGCTCGAAGAACTGGTGCTTGGTCTGCCACTCGCCCTGCACCAGCGCATGCCGGATGAACAGCTCGCGCGACAGCTCCGGATCGATCCGCCCGAAGTCCACGCGCCGCTGCGTCACCAGCGGAATCCCGTACAGCGTCACCCGCTCGCACGCGGCCGCCGCACCCCGCTTGGCCGACCAATGCGGTTCGGAGTAGGTGCGTTTCACCAGATCCCCGGCCAACCGCTCGGCCCACTCGGGCTCGATCCGCGCGGCCGTCCGCCCCCACAACCGCGAGGTCTCGACCAGCTCGGCCGCCATCACCCATCGCGGCGGCTTCTTCGCCAGCGACGATCCCGGGAAGATCATGAACTTCGCATTGCGCGCACCCAGGAACTCCCGGGTCTCGGCCTCCCGCACGCCTATGTGCGACAGCATGCCCGCCAGCAATGCCTGATGAATCGACGTCATATCCCAAGGCAGCGAATCATTGTCGACCCCGGACTTGGCCGCGAGGCGCTCGGCCAGCTCGGCGCGGCCGCCGCGGCCGCCTTGGGATCCGTTCCCGCGGCCCTGATTCCGGCCTCGCCGGTTGCGTGAGTTGTTCTCGTCCTCGCCGGAAATCGCTGCCGTGCGGTCGAATTGAGCGTCGGAGCCTTCGGTGTTCCAGCCCAATCCCCGGGTAATGGTGCGGAGCTGGCCGTGCAGGTCCTGCCATTCCCGGATGCGCAGGTAGTGCAGGAATTCGTCGCGGCACATGCGACGGAACTGGTTGGAGGACAGGGCATTGCGCTGTTCCCGCAGGTAGTCCCAGAGGCGGAGGTAGGACAGGAAGTCGGAGCCCTCGACGGTGAAGCGGGCGTGTTTGGTGTCGGCGGCCTGCTGGTGCTCGACGGGGCGTTCGCGGACGTCCTGGATGGACAGGGCGGCGACGATGATCAGCACCTCGGCCAGGCAGCCGCCGCGGTTGGCCTCGACGAGCATGCGTGCCATGCGGGGATCGACCGGGATCTGCGCCATCTCGCGGCCGATGGGGGTCAGGATCAGGCCCGCGTCCGGAATGTCCTGGCGCTTACCGGATTCGGCCTCGGCGCGGCCGAGCGCGCCGAGTTCCTCGAGCAGGGCGATGCCGTCGCGAATGGCCCGGCTGTCGGGCGCCTCGACGAACGGGAAGCTCTCGATGTCACCCAGGCCCAGCGCGGTCATCTGCAGGATGACGGCGGCCAGGTTGGTGCGCAGGATCTCCGGTTCGGTGAACTGCGGCCGGGATTCGAAGTCCTCCTCGGAGTACAGCCGGATGGCGATGCCGTCCGCCACACGGCCGCAGCGGCCGGACCGCTGCCGCGCCGAGGCCTGCGAGATCGATTCGATGGGCAGCCGCTGCACTTTGGTGCGCATGGAATACCGCGAAATGCGCGCCGTGCCTGGGTCGATCACGTACCGGATGCCCGGCACCGTCAGCGAGGTCTCGGCCACGTTGGTGGCCAGCACCACGCGCCGCCCGGTGTGCGCCTCGAACACCCGGTGCTGTTCGGCCGCCGACAGCCGCGCGTACAGCGGCAGAATCTCGGTGTGCCGCAGCCGCATATCGCGCAGCGAGTCGGCGGTGTCGCGGATCTCGCGTTCGCCGGAGAGGAAGACCAGGATGTCGCCGTCGCCCTCGGCCTGCAGTTCGCGCACCGCGTCGCCGATGGCGTCGGTGGGATCGCGGTCGACGATCTGGGTGTCCTCGTCGTCGGGATCCTCGGAGGTGACCGGAAGTTCCAGCGACAGCGGCCGATAGCGGATCTCCACCGGATACGACCGGCCAGACACCTCGACAATCGGTGCGGGCGTGCCCTTCTCGTCACTGAAGTGACGCGCGAACAGCTCCGGATCGATGGTCGCCGAAGTGATGATGATCTTCAGATCCGGCCGCTTCGGCAGCAGCTGCTTCAGATACCCCAGCAGGAAGTCGATATTGAGACTGCGCTCGTGCGCCTCGTCGATGATGATCGTGTCGTAGCGCCGCAGCAGCCGGTCGCGCTGGATCTCGGCCAGCAGGATGCCGTCGGTCATGAGCTTGACCAGCGTGCGATCCGACGCCTGGTCGGTGAACCGGACCGTATAGCCGACCACGTCACCGAGTTCGGTGCCCAGCTCCTCGGCAATGCGCTCGGCCACCGTGCGCGCGGCCAGTCGCCGCGGCTGGGTGTGGCCGATGGTGCCGCGAATCCCGCGCCCGAGTTCCAGGCAGATCTTCGGGATCTGGGTGGTCTTGCCGGAGCCGGTCTCACCGGCCACGATCACGACCTGGTTGTCGGCGATGGCCTCGGCGATATCGTCGCGGCGCGCGGACACCGGTAGCTGTTCCGGGTACGCGATGGCCGGGACGGCGGCCCGGCGGGCGTCCACCCGGCGCTGGGCGGCGTCGATATCGGCTTCGAGTTCGGTGAGATCGCCGCCGCGGGCCTTGTCGAGCCGGCGACGCAGTCGATATTCGTCGCGGATCGAGAGATCGGCCAGGCGGGAACGAAGCTCGCGAGAGGTGGCGGCGGTCCTGGTCATTGCACCGTCAACGATAGCGAAGGGTCGATCCGGGCCGGTCGGCGCGGTGTCGGGTGGCCGCGATCCGGGCTTGCGCGCGGGCCGAATCCGTGATTGCCCGAAGGATGCTCGTATCGGCGTATCGTCCGCATTTCCGGGCTCCGGCGTGGGAATATCGTGGAATGAACGACGTTGCGGTGCATCCGCTGTGGGGTCGGTTGGTGCTGCTGGCGTTCGCCGCGTTGGACATCGCCGCGGCCGTGTGGACCGCCACCCACCTGACGGCCGGCGGGACGCTGGGAAACTTCTTCAGCTACTTCACCATCCAGTCCAACCTGATCATCATCGCGGTGTGGCTGGTGATCGCGCTGGCCGATCCGCAGGGCCGCCGCTGGCAGGTGATCCGCTGCGCGGCGACGCTGTACATCCTCATCACCGGCATCGTCTACGCGCTGCTGCTGTCGAAGATCAATGTCGGCATCGCGTACCCGTGGACCAATGACACGCTGCACCGGGTGACCCCGCTGGTGGCGCTGGCCGACTGGCTGCTGGTTCCGGCCGCGCTCGGGATCAGCGCGCGGTTCATCGCCGCGTTGCTCGCGTATCCGATCGTGTACGGCGTGTACACGCTGATCCGCGGCCCGATCGTGGACTGGTACCCGTACCCGTTCATCGACCCCCGGGAGCAGGGCTACGGGGAGATGGCGTTCGGACTGGTGATCCTGGTGATCGCGTTCGTGATCATCGCGTTCGCCGTGACAGCGCTGGGTGAGCTGGCCTCGAAGTGGCGGGACCGCCGCGCCTCAGCCGCGAGCTAGCTCCAGCGTCATGAACACGCTGTGCGGATCCTCGGTGTAGTCGGCGAACGGGCCGCAGAACTCGAATCCGTAGCGCTCGTACAGCCGCACCGCGGGTAGATAGAACTCGGACGACCCGGTCTCGAGGCTCAGCCGTTCGTACCCGCGCGCCCGGCCCGCATCGATGATGTGCCGCAACACCTGTGACGCCACCCCGCGCCCGCGGAACGCCGCCGTGGTGCGCATCGACTTGATCTCGCCGTGCGTCGGATCCAGCTCCTTGAGCGCCCCGCATCCGGCCAGCGCGCTGTCTTCCCACGCCGACCAGAAGGTGAGCTCCGGTTTGCGCAGTGCCTCGACGTCGAGCGCGTGCATGCTCTCCTCGGGCGAGTTGGCGAGCATCTCCGCCACATGGTCCTCGAGCAGCCCGATCACCTCGGGGCCGGTGAGATCGTCGATCACGATGCGCATGCGGCCACGCTATCGACTGACCGCCAGCGCCAACCGGGCGACCTCCCGTGCCGTCCCCGCCGTAGCGGTGCGCGCCACCCGCCCGTAGCGGTGACACTCGTTGTGGCCGGTCGGGTTTCGAGATCACCTCGGGCAACCCGCGCCGACTGTTCGGAACGTCGTGGGGCGAACCGCAGCGGGCACTATTTCCGAGAGTGCCACCGCGGGGCGTCGGATACGTGCACGGCGCCCCGAAAACCCAAGACGGCCCGGCAGCCGAAAGGCGCCGGGCCGTTGCCAATGGATGAGGAGTTGGCAGGAATCAGTCAGCGTTCGTGAGTTTCCTCCAGGACGGTCCGGCCCACGAGGGCGTAGCGGTCGGGGGAGCGGCGCTTGAGGTATTCGGCGAAACCGAAGCCGCCCAGCGCGATGGCGGCCACCAGCCACGGGGTGGCCTTCAAGACGAGCGAGCCGGATTCGGTGCCCGCGGCGGTGCCCATGTTGGTGACCAGCAGCAGCACCACGCCGATCATGGCGAGCCCGCCCAGCAGGGGAGCGGCGAAGGTCTTGAACCAGTGCCGGGTTTCGGGATGGTTCTTGCGGAAGTAGTTCCACACCGCGAACGAGCAGGTGGCCTGCACGACCAGGATGGCCATGGTGCCCAGGATCGCCAGCAGCGTGTAGGTGCCGGAGTAGGGATCCTTCCCGGCGATGCCGAACCCGGCGACCAGCGCGACCGCGACCGCGGTCTGCACCAGGCCCGCGATGTGCGGCGAGCCGTGCCGGGCGTGGGTGCGGCCGACCGTGCGCTTGAGGATCGGGAACACACCCTCGCGGCCGAGGGCGTAGAGGTAGCGGGCCGCGCAGTTGTGGAAGGCCATGCCGCAGGCCAGCGAACCGGTCATCATGAGCCACTGCATGGCGCTGACCGCCCAGTGCCCGACATAGGTCTGGGTCGGGTGGAAGAACACGTCCATCGGATTGTCCGAGGCGGCCAGGTCGGCCGATTCGGCAATGCCGTTGCCGGACATGGCCATCCAGGACACGAACACGTAGAAGATGCCCACGCCGATGACCGCGATCATGGTGGCCTTGGGGATGATCCGCTTGGGATCGCGCGATTCCTCGCCGTACATGGCCGTCGACTCGAACCCGACCCACGACCAGAACGCGAAGAACAGGCCCAGGCCCGCCGACGGACCGGCGAAGGCGTTCACCGGATTCAGCGGCGCGAACGAGAACCCGTGCGGCCCACCGCCGTGCAGCGCCACCGCGACACCCATGATGGCCAGCACCAGGCACTCGGTGCCGAGCAGCACGACCAGGAACTTCTCGGCGACGGCCACCCCGAACCAGGTGCCCATGGCATTGATCGCCAGCATGATGGCCGCGAACACCCACCACGGCACATTCCAGCCCAGCTGCGCGGACACCGTGCTCGCACCGAAGCTGGAGAAGATGCCGACCAGCGAACCCTCGAACACCATGTAGGCGAAGGTCGCCAGCATTCCGGACGCCAGACCGGCCGAACGGCCCAGGCCGAAGGAGATGAAACCGTAGAACGCCCCCGTCGCGGTGATGTGCTTGCTCATGGTGGTGAAGCCCACCGAGAACACCGCCAGCACGATCATGGCGATCAGGAACGCGGCGGGCGTGCCCTTACCGCTGCCCGCCGAGATCATGAAGGGCACATTGCCGGTCATGGCGGTGATCGGCGCGGCCGTGGCAATGGCCATGAAGACGACACCGAGCAAACCGACGGCATTGGCCTTCAGCCGATGCACCCCGTCGGGTGGCGCGGTGGCGGGTGGCGCGGCGGTGGCGCGGTCGATCTGCTGCGTCATGGATCCGTCTCTCTGCTGCGCCCGCCCCCGAAACACCGGGTGGCGGGTTCATTTCCGATGGGCCGGAACGTTATAGGCGGTCTGTAACAGGGGCGGGCATGCGACGGTGACCGTCGGCGAGAAAGGAGCGGGAGTTTTGTCTCGCCTCGCGACAAGCCGTCGTTACTCGCGTTTACGTCGGCGCAATACGCGTCGGCGACGCTGTGGCTATCCAACAGAGAGGCATGCGCGAATGACAGCGGCCGCACCGAGCCCACCCCCGGTGGTCGAACGGTCGCCGCTGCGCGGATTGACCCGGCGCGAACTGCCTTTCGTGCCGGTGTTCGCGCAGTCGGTGGCCGCCATCGCGCCCTCGGGCACGGCCGTGGTGACCCCGGCCTTCGTGATCGGCGCGGCCGGGGGCGGCGCGAGCGTGGCCGCGTTCCTGGCGGCGGCGCTGCTGGCCTGGGGTGTGGCGCTGGTGATCCGGCCCATGGCGCAGCGGCTGGCGGTCAGCGGCGGGCTGTACACGTATGTGGCCAAGGGACTCGGGCCGTCGGTGGCGGTGCCGGTCGGCTGGTCGGCGATCGTCGGGTACGCGAGCGTGAGCGTGGCGGGCCTGATCGCGGTGGGGACCTATCTGGATCAGATCGCGGTCACGGCCGGGTTCGCCGGATTCGGCGGGACCGCAACGATTATCGGGCTGCTGCTGGCCGCGGCCGTGGTGGCGGCGGTGCTCATGGTGCGCGGCATCCGGCTGTCCGCGTCGGCGACGCTGCTGGTGGAGTGCGTGTCGGTGGTGACGGTGCTCGCGCTCATGGGCTATCTGCTGACCCGGGACACGCACGGCGCGCCCACCGGCTCGGCCTTCGAATGGCACGGCGGCACCGGCACTCTCGCCATGAGCGCCGTCGTGGCCATCAGCGCCTTCGTCGGATTCGAGAGCGCGACCACGCTGTCCGCCGAGGCGTACCGTCCGTTCCGTTCGGTGCCCCGGACGCTGGTCTGGACACCGGTGGCGGCGGGCGTGATCTACCTGATCGCGGTGGCCGCGCAGGCGGTGGCGCTGGCCGCCGCGCCGGCGGGGACGGCATCGAGTTCGACCCCGGTCACCGATCTGCTGCTGCAGGACAATTCGCGATTCCTGGGCGCGGTGCTGGATCTCGGGGTGGCGGCCTCGTTCTTCGCCTGCACGGTCGCCTCGATCAACGCGCTGGTGCGGGTGTTGTTCACCATGGGCCGCGAGGGCATCGCACCGGCCGCCGCCGGGCGTGCGCATCCGCGGTTCCACACGCCCGCGCCCGCCATCGTGGTGGCCGTGGCGGCGGTGACCGGGTGCGCGCTGTGGTACCTGCTCTCGGGAGCCGAACCGCAGGACGGGATTCGGAGCTTCCTGACTTTGAGCGCGCTGGGCTATCTGGGTTCGTATCTGCCCGCGTGCCTGGCCACCCCGGCGTTGCTGCGGCGGATCGGTGAATCCAGTCGCGCCATCACGATTCTCGGGCCGGTGCTCGCGGCGTTGCTCGGCGCGCTCATGGTCGCCGCGGCCGTATCGGCCCGCAATGACAATGTCACCGTGGTGATCGCGTACGCGGCCGTGCTGGTCGCCGCCGTCGTCTTCACGATCGGGTTGCGGGTGCTCGCGCCGGATCGGTTGCGCGGCATCGGAATCTACGATGAGCCGCAGCGTGGCGACCTGCTGCCGACGGTGACCTTCCGGTAGGCGCGCATGAAGGACACCGGACGCACCAATACCGTCTCCAACTCGATCGCCATCCTGGAGGCGGTCGCCGACTGCGGGGTGGGCGTCACCGCCAAGGAGATCGCCGAGCGCCTCGGCATCGCGCCCGCCACCACGTACCGGTTGCTCAACTCCCTTGTCGCGGACGAATATCTGGTCCGCACCAGTGATCTGCGCGGGTTCGCGCTGGGTGCGCGGCTGCGCGGTTTCGCCGCCGCCGTCAATGTCCCGGTGCTGTCGACGGCCGTGCGCACGCTGCTCGACGACTTCCGTTCCTCCACCCGATTCGCCGTGCACCTCATGAACTTCCGGCCCGCCGCGGTCCAGGTGCTCAGCGAGGATCCCGACCATCCCATCCCCGGCGAGCGCGAGCTGTCCCGCCACCTGCACGCCTCCGCCGCGGGCAAACTGCTGCTCGCCTCGCGCACGGAATGGCGCACGCTGGTCGAGCATCCGGTGCGGATCGCGGCGCGTACCAAGGTCGATCACGCGGCGCTGGCCACCGATCTGCAGGCCGTGCGCGAGACCGGGTACGCCAAGGCCGCCGACGAACTCGTGCCCGGTGTCGCGTGCCTGGCGCTGCCGATCTACAACGGCACCGGCACGCTGTCGGGGGCGTTGTGCCTGACCGGGCCGAGTAATCGCCTGCCCGCCTTGGAAACCCACCGCGATCCGGCCCGCGACTGCGCCGCCGGGCTCGGTCCGCTGTTGTACTGACCCGGTTTCCTTCCACACAGACGTCGCTAAAAATCAGTGGCTCTCGGTCGTCGTCCGCTTCTAACCTGGGACGACATCGACCTGAAGGGATCAATTGGAAGCGACTGTCACGGTGACTCCGGATCAGTTGCCGGAGCTGCTGCTGCATGTCGCGGTGGTGCGTCCGGTCTTTCTGTGGGGAGCGCCCGGAATCGGGAAGAGCTCGCTGGTGCGCGCGTTCGGCGAGGCGCTCGGGCTGGAGTGCGTCACGCTGCTGGGCACCCAGCTCGCACCCGAGGATCTCATCGGCGTGCCGCAGATCGTGGGGAACCGCAGCCGGTTCGCGCCGCCGGAGATGATCGCCCGCGAGCAGCCGTACTGCCTGTTCCTCGACGAATTGAATGCCGCGCCCGCCGAAGTCCAGAAGTCCTTCTACTCGCTGATTCTCGATCGGCGCGTGGGCAACTACGAACTGCCCGCCGGATCCGTGGTCATCGGGGCCGGTAACCGCGCCACCGACAACGCGCTCGCCCGGCCCATGGCCTCCGCGCTGGTCAACCGCATGGTGCACGTGCACCTGCGCGCCGATGTCGACGACTGGCTGAAGTGGGCCGGTGGCAACGACATTCACCCGTGGGTCATCGAATACCTCATGCAGCGGCCCGATCACCTGTGGTCGCAGCCGCCCAAGATCGAGCAGCCGTTCTCCACCCCGCGCGGCTGGCACATGCTCTCCGACGCCCTGCACTCCTACGGCGAGGGTATCGACGACACCACGCTGTGGGTGCTGTGCTCCGGAATCCTCACCGCCGCACACGCTTCCGGGTTCCGCGCCTTCGTCAAGACGGTGCGGCACGCCTTCGATCTGGAGGCCGTCATCAAGGGTGACGCGGGCTGGCCGCGCAATCCCGCCGACCGCGACCTGCTGTACTTCCTGTCCGAGGCCTTCCGGGCGCGGCTGATCAAGGAGCTCCCGGAATCGCGCGAGCACGCCTCGCCCGGCATCAAGCGATTCTCGTTGCGCGCCAAGACCATGCTCACCGAACTCGCCGAGATCTCGGTGGAGTGCGCGCAGCTGGTGATCGCCTCCGACGACGACGGGCTGCCGGTGCTGCCGTCCTGGTTCCTGATCGAGATCACCCGCGACCTGCCGCGCCTGGCCGCCCGGAGGTAGCCATGGCCGCAGGCTCGAAACGCAAGCGCGGCAAGGTGATCGACCCGTGGAAGGAACATCTCGACAACGGGTGGAAGCAGGTCGTCAATCAGGCGGTCTTCCGGCGGATGCACACCTGGCTGGCCGAATCCGACGGACGCCTGCCCGACGATGTGATGGCCGTCATCTCACCGTCGGGCTCGGTGCATTACAACTCGAAGCGGCGGGCCACGGCCGACGAATGGGCCTGGGTCTTCGCGCATCTGCTGCTGCACGCCGGGTTCGGCCACCTCGACCCGCGCGAAGTGCCCGGGCGGGCGCTGGAAGCGAACGCGTACGCGCGCACCTGGATGAGTGCGCCGCAGCAACCGCATCCGGTCTATCGCGCCGCCTGCTGCACGCTGATCGATCAGTACCTGCTGACCCTGAAGATCGGGCGGCCGCCGCTCGATCTGCCGCCCGCGCCGGGCGGCTTCGACGAGCGGGCCCTCGCCGAACGCTGGTGGCAGACCAGCGTTCCGGAACCCTACCGGCGCAGCGAGTATCCGGACTTCTTCGTCGGTACCGTCGAGAACGCCGAGAAGTTCGATCACCAGTCGAAACTGGCCATCGGAATCGGCGAGGCCGCGCGCGATGCCCTCGAAGCCGCCGGACGCGATGTCACCCGCGGCCGGGCCGCCACCCTGCGCGTCTGGGACCGCGCCCTGAACTGGTTCGTCTCGTCCTATCCGCTGCTGGGTGCGCTGGCGGCCGGGATGAAGATCGTCGCGGACGCGGATGTGGCGCGCGGCTGGGACATCTCGATCGCGGCGGTGAACGCCGAGGCGGCGGAGATCTATATCAATCCGCTGCGCACGATGTCCGAAGAGGAGTGGAGATTCGTTCTCGCGCACGAGATGTTGCACGCGGCACTGCGCCACGGTGAGCGCGCCGGGTGGCGTGACCATTACCTGTTCAATGTCGCCTGCGATTACGTGGTCAACGGCTGGCTGGTGGAGATGGGCGTCGGGCAGTTGCCCGAGGGGCTGCTCTACGACCCGCAGCTGAAAGGGCTGTCCGCCGAGCACATCTACGACCGCATCGCCACCGATCTACGGCGGCTGCGCAAGATCGCCACCCTGCGCGGACGCGGCAAGGGCGACATCATGGGAGAGCCGCTGCCGCACGGCAATGCGCCGGGCCGCTACCTGGATCTGGACGAGTACTACCGCAGTGCCATGAGCAGGGGCCTGGCCTTTCATCTGTCCAGCGGTCGCGGCCTGCTGCCCGCGGGGCTGGAACAGGAGATCCGCGCTCTCGATCAACCCCCGTTGCCCTGGGATGCCCAGTTGGCGAACTGGTTCGACGAGCACATCCCCGCCGTCGAGAAGCGCCGCAGCTATGCGCGCGCGTCACGCCGCCAGTCGTCCACGCCCGATATTCCGCGCCCGGCGTGGGTGCGGCCGGATGAATCGGTGCGGCTGCCCACTTTCGGGGTCGTGCTGGACACCTCGGGGTCGATGTCCAAGGAAC
Source organism: Nocardia sp. JMUB6875 (assembly GCF_041154655.1). Classification (NCBI taxonomy): domain Bacteria; kingdom Bacillati; phylum Actinomycetota; class Actinomycetes; order Mycobacteriales; family Nocardiaceae; genus Nocardia; species Nocardia sp. JMUB6875. The sequence goes on along the minus strand of NZ_BAAFGR010000007.1, from coordinate 49,328 downwards.
TCATGGGTAAGGGCCTGGGCGTGATCGCCTCCTATGCCTCGGCCCGGGATGTGCCGCGCGCGCGAGTCGTCTACTGCGACGCGGCCGCCCACGACGCCGGGTATCTCCCCGTCGACGCGATCGCGTCCGGTGTCCGGGTGCGCGGTCGCGGCGGCACCGTGCTGCAACCGGGTATCCGGCTGCTCGAACAGGCCGACGACTTCCCGGCCGACGGACCGATCCTGGTCATCACCGACGGCATGATCGATGTGCTGCGCATTCGGCGCGAGCACGCCTTCCTGATCCCCGCGGGCGCCTCGCTACCCTTCCGTCCCCACGGGCCGGTCTTCCACATCCGTTGACGCGGTGGCGGATCGAGTATCGACCGTGCCCGCCTGTGCTTCCAGCGCGCTGAGCCGGGCGTCGAAGCTCCGCATGTCCTGCAGGATGCCCTTCATGGCCTCGGCCATCTGCTCCACCGAATAGCGCAGCAGGTTCAGATTCGCTCGTAGATCGGCGATCGGGTCGATCGGTTCGGCGTTCGGGCGCGAGCGCATGCGGGTACTCCTCTGTTTCATACGTATGCGTAGCAACCGTGGCAGGGCGGCGGCCCCGCTGAATCGGCCGGGTAATCGGTCACCCCCTGGCGAATCCGTTCCGAGTGGCGGTGCCGGGGCGGGGGATTCGGCAGCGCAAGGGCGGAAGGACCGGGCGTGAGCGGTGTCACCATGGAGGTGGGAGCCGGTCGCCGCGGTGAGAGGTGGTGGGGTGTGGCTGTTTTCGTGGAGCAGTACGGGGCGCTGCGCTGGGCCGCGGTGATCGCCTTCTGCCTGGCCGCCGCGCTGGTGGTGGCCCGGCTGGGGCGGCGCCCGCTCCTGGTTGCCGAGGGGGCGGAGGTGGAGGCGGGCGCGGATCGGGAGTCCGATGCCGCGCACCTGGTGATGTGCCTGGTCATGCTGGGCATGCTGGTGTTTCCGGTGGCCGTCGATCCGCGGGCGGTCCGCGGGGTGCTGACGGCCATGGTGGTCGTGTACACGCTGGTGCTGGGAGAGCGAATGCTGCGGTGGCGCAGCGGGATCGCGAATGCCGACCGCGGGGTGGGGGCGTTCGGGTATCACGTGGTGGCGGCCGCGGCCATGCTCTACGCGATGAGCGGGCACGGGACGCACGGGCAGGGCATGGCCGTGTCCGCGCACGGGGGGCCCGCGCCCGGGCCGATGCTCGCGCTCGCCGCGCTGTTCGCGGTGGACGCGATCGTGATGGCCGTGCCCGCGCTGCGCCACCGTTTGCCTCGGGTTTTCCCGCATCCGACGGGGTCGGCCGGGTCGCTGGCCGTGGTCCCGCACCTGGTCATGGATCTCGGCACCGCCTACATGCTGGTGGCCGCGGTCGTTGCCTGATCCTGTGGGGCCGCCTGATCCCGGGGGCCGTTCGACCTGATCACCGTCCTAGTGGTGAGATGGTGAGGATAGGTAACCGGGTGATGGAGGTGCTCTGGATGGGTTCGCTGTGGCATGGCTTCGCCGACATGGGTGCGGTCGAGCGTGACGGGGCCTTCGTGGTCGCCCGTGGCGAGGGCGCGCACATCTGGGACGAGGGTGGTACGCGGTACCTCGACGCCACCGGCGGCCTCTGGTTCGCCAATATCGGCCACGGTCGCCGCGAGATCGCCGAGGCGGTCGCCGCGCAGCTGACCCAGGTCGCGCACTACTCCAACTTCGGCGACCTGGTCTCGCCGGTGACCCGGGATCTGGCCGAGCGGCTCTCCGCGCTCGCCCCGGTGCCGGGCAGCAAGATCTTCTTCACCTCCGGCGGCTCCGACGGCATCGACACCGCCGCCAAGCTGGCCCGCCGCTACTGGCAGGAGATGGGCCGCCCCGAGAAGACCATCCTGGTCGGCCGCCAGAAGGCCTACCACGGCATGCATGTCGGCGGCACCTCGCTGGCCGGCATCCCGGTCAACGGCGAGGGCTACACGGGCGTCTTCATGCCCGACACCCGCACCATCGAATGGGATCAGGCCAAGGCGCTGACCGCGCTCATCGAGGAGATCGGCGCGGACCGCATCGCGGCCTTCTTCGCCGAACCGATCATCGGCGCGGGCGGGGTGTACCTGCCGCCCGAGGGCTACCTCGCCGAGGTCCGCCGGATCTGCCGCGACAACGACATCCTCTTCGTCGCCGACGAGGTCGTCACCGGCTTCGGCCGCATCGGTGGATCCTGGTTCGCCTCTTCGCGTTTCGATCTCCAGCCCGATCTCATGACCACCGCCAAGGGCCTCACCTCCGGCTATGTCCCGATGGGCGCGGTCTTCATCGCCCCGCACATCGCCGAGCCCTTCTTCTCCGGCGGCGTCTGGTGGCGGCACGGCTACACCTACGGCGGGCACGCGGGCGCGGCCGCCGCGGCCATGGCGAACCTGGACATCTTCGAGCGCGAGAACCTCCTCGACGCCAGCAAGAACCTGGAATCCCTGCTGCACGAGCACTTCTCGCCGCTGGCCGACCACCCCCGCGTCGCCGAGGTCCGCAGCGGCCTGGGCGCGGTCGCCGCCGTCCAGCTCGCCGATCCGGCCGAGGCGCTGCCGTTCGTGAAAACCCTCCGCGCCCATGGCGTCTCGACCCGTGCGGCCGGCCAGGGAGCCCTCCAGATCTCCCCGTCCTTCGTCATCACCGAGGCCGAGGTCGCGGAGATGGCCTCCCGCTTCGCCGCAGCCCTGGGCTGATTCGTTCCAGCCTGCTTATCAGTGCCCGTGCTCGCCGGAGAGTTCTCCGGCGGGCACGTGGCGTAGGCGGGCCACGGCCAGGACGGCCACCAGGATCGCGCCGATCGCGGCCACCCCGGCGGTGATGTGGACGCCGTGGATGAAGGCCTCGCGGGCGGCGGTCAGGACCGCGGCGCCCATATTGCCGGGCAAGGTCGAGGCGACCTGGACTGCCTCGCCGAGGGTTTCGCGGGCGGAGTCGGCTCCGGGCAGGTTGCGGGGCAGCGTGTCGGATAGATCGCCGCGGTAGATGGCCAGGGCGATGCTGCCCAGGATCGAGATGCCCAGGGCGCCACCGAGTTCCGAGCCGGTTTCGGAGATGCCCGAGGCGGCCCCCGCCTGCTCCGGCGGTGCGGAGCCGACGATGAGTTCGGTGGTGATGCCGAAGACCGGGGCCAGGCCCAGGGCGATGAGCAGCGAGGCGATCACCGCGAGCGCCGGGCCGCCGTCGACCGACAGCATGGTGAGCATGACCAAACCGATTGCGGCCAGCACCATTCCGACGCCGATGAGGTAGGCCGGGCGCAGCACGCGCACGATGCGCGGGGCCGCCTGCGAGCCGATGATGAAGCCGACGCTGGACGGGGCCATGGCGAGCCCGGCCTGCATCGGCGTCATGGCCAGGACCAGCTGGAAGTACTGGGCCACGAACAGGAAGTAGCCGAACGCCACGAAGATGGCGATCACATTGATGCCCAGGGCGGTTCGGAACGCGCCCAGCCCGAACAGGCGCAGATCCAGCATCGGATCGGGCCGGGTGAGCTGACGCCGCACGAACAGCGCGCCCGCCACCACGCCGACCACGACGGCCACCAGCGGTGCCGTGCCCACCCCGTCCTGCGCGACCTTCTTCATGGCCAGCACCAGCGAGATCATGGTGACCACACTCAGTGCGGCACTGGTCAAGTCGAGCCGACCGGCTTCGGGATCACGGAATTCCGGCAGCACCCGGGGACCCAGCACCAGCAGCAGCGCCATGACCGGCACGGCCAGCAGGAAGACCGAACCCCACCAGAAGTGTTCCAGCAGTACGCCGCCCAGTAGCGGGCCGACCACGCCGCCCGCGGAGAACGCGCTCACCCAGGTGCCCACGGCCAGTGACCGCTGCCGGGCATCGCGGAACATGTTGAAGATCAACGAGAGGGTGGAGGGCGCGATGGTCGCGCCCGCGATGCCCAGCAGTGCCCGGCACACGATGAGGAACTCGGCGGTGGGGGAGAAGGCCGCGATCACCGACACGATGCCGAACAGCGCCCCGCCCAGCAGCAGCAAGCGTCGCCGCCCGATGCGGTCGCCGAGCGTGCCCATGGTGATGAGCAGACCGGCCAGCATGAACCCGTAGACGTCGATGATCCACAGCAGCTGCGTGCTGCTCGGATGCAGCGTCTCACTGATCTGCGGCACGGCCAGGTGCAGCACGGTCAGATCCATGGCGTACACCAGGCAGGCCAGCGCCAGCACCCCGAGGCCGATCCATTCGCGCCGACCCGCCCGATCGGACCGCGCGGGTGCGATGACGGTCGAGTCCACGGCGAAGGGTCCTTCCGATGGGGGATGGGCGGCTGCCGATTCCGATGGCAGCGCATAAACCATCTCATCCGCCACCGACAGGTTCGCAACCGAATTTCCGTACCCGCACGGCGGTATGCTGCGGAAATGTCCGACTTCGAGAGTTACCGGGCCAACCTCGAGGTGGCCGACCTCGCGCCGACGGTCGAGTTCCTGCGCGATGTCCTGGGTTTCGTCGTCGAGGTCGACGAGCCCGACATGGGACTGGCGCTGGTGCGCCGCGACGGGGTCGGGCTGGGCATCGTGCGCACCCCGAATCCCGCCGTCAACGAGACCACCGCGGGCTATGTCGGCGTAACAGACGTGAATGCGCTCCATGCGTACTGCGTGTCGCGCAACGCCGATATCGTTACGCCGCTCACCGAACATCCCTGGGGACTGCGTGATTTCGTGCTCCGCATCCCCGGCGGTCACCGGCTCGCCTTCGGTCAGCGGATCTAGCCGAGGGATCTAGATCAGGATCGGGTGATCGGCGACCACCCGCCCGCCGACCCGGGCCCAGCCGTCGGAATCCCATTCGGTGAAGATCTGCGACCCCTCGCCCTGGGTGATCTTCAGGCCGCGGGTGAGCAGGGCGGTGAGCCGGATGGCGGCCGCGCCGGTGGCCTCGTCCTCGGGAACTCCCATGGCGGGGGCGAACATTCGAGCGCGGACCGCGCCGCGCGGTTCGTCGGTCCAGCCCCAGCAGTAGTGCTGGCCGGCGGGGAAGTCGGCCGGGTCCAGGGTGGCGATCTCGGCGACATCCTCGAACTGGTGGAATTCGAAGTTCGGGGCCCATTCGGCGCGGGCCCGCGCCCAGGTCATGCCGTCGACCACCGCGACCTCGACCGGACCGGCGGGCACATCGATGACCTTCACCGGCTTGCGCTGATCATTGAGCCACCACGCGGTGCCGACGCTGGGGTGCCCGGCGAAGGGCAGTTCCACGGCCGGGGTGTAGATGCGCATCGCCACCCGCTCGTTCACCGGATCGTGCACCACGACGGTCTCGCTGTAGCCGACGCGGGCCGCCAGCGCCTGGTGGTCGACACCCTCGAAGGAGGCGAAGCGGGCGATGCCGAGCGGGTTGCCGAAGCGCCCGGCCGGATCGGTGAACACGCGCACGATTTCGATCTGGGAGCCATCGCTTTCCGGAACCGTCATGGCATCCGAGCTTACCCACAGTTATCGATTCACGGGTGGCGAGCAGGAATCGAGCATGTCGGCCAGGGCGCTCTTTTCGGTGGGCTGCACGGTCAATCCCCACCGGGACTTCACGCTCACCCACCGCCGCGCGTACTCGCACCAGTACGCATCGCGCGGCTTCCACTGGTCCGGGGTCTTGGAACCCTTGTCCTGATTGGCCTGCTTCTGCACGGCCAGCAGATTGCCCAGATCATTGGCGAACTTCTCGCGCTGCTCGGGACTCCACGCCGACGCACCCGACCGCCACGCGTCGCCCAGCGCCACCACGTGATCGATCTCGATGTCCGAGGCCTTGAACCGGTCGTACGGCAGCCGCTCGCCGGTGTACGGATCGATCAGGGTTCCGGTCAGCACCAGGCACGAATTGCTGTCGCCCACGCGGGTTTCGGTGAGATCGCGCTTCATCACGTCCTCGCGCGCGGTGCACCCGTCGGACAGGGTCGGCTCACCGCCGCGTCCCGACCAGCCGGGGCCGAACGCATTGCGGTCGTAGGACTCCCAATTGCGATTCCAGGCCACGGTGAGCCGATCCAGTCCGGTGCGCGCCTGCCCGGCGTCGAGCAGGCGCGTGCTCTCCGGATCTCCCGCCGACGGGGTTTCGGCATGGGTCGTCTCGTGGCGGTTCAGGTAGAGCGCCATCCCGGCCGCGGCGACCGCGATGAGAACGACGGAGGTGGCGAGGAATCTGTTCCAGCGACGCCGGGCGGTGGTCCGGGAGCGCTTGGGCATGCGGGGGAGTCTAGGGCGAGGAATCGGACGATCCGGTCATCGTTGCCGAGCGGTGACCCGATTGCAGCAATCTATTAGCAAATAGGAAAGGGGCTGGACACTTCGCGGCGTCCAGCCCCTTTCTTCGAGCCGGTGAATCAGGCCGAGACCGTAGTCATCAGGCAGACACCGTGGCCAGCGCCTCGGTCGACGCCACGGCCTGGCCCACGCCCGCGACGATCGCCGCCGCGCGCAGCGCCTCGAAGATCACCTCGCGCGACACGCCCTCCTCGCGCAGCGTGTGCTCGTGCGCCTCCAGGCAGTGCTGGCAGCCGTTGATCGAGGAGACCGCGAACGACCACAGCTCGAAATCGGCCTTGGCCACACCGGGATTGCCGATGATCTGCATGCGCAGGCCCGCGCGCAGATCGTCGTAGCGGCCCTCGAGGAACGCCTTGCCGCGGTAGAACACATTGTTCATGCCCATGATCGACGCGGCCCCGAGCGCGGCGTTGTACGCCTCGGCCGACAGCACATCGGCCGCCTCCTCGGCGATCTCGCGCAGCGTGGTGGCCGAGCGGGTGGCCGCGGCCGACGCCAGCAGGGTGCCCCACAGCTGCTGCTCGTTGAGCACGGTGGTGCGGGCGAGCGAGGACAGGTTGAGCTTCAGATCCTTGGCGTACTCGGGTAGCGAGTTCTTCAGGTTCTCGATGGTCACTGCGAAATTCCTTGGGTGCCTTGGTGCTCGGATACCGTCTGGGTGCTGGTCGGCGTCAGACGGACGCGGTCATGAGCTCGCCGGCCTTGATGGTCGGGTCGCCCTTCTTCCAGTTGCAGGCACACAGTTCGTCGGACTGCAGGGCGTCGAGCACGCGCAGCACCTCGTCGACATTGCGGCCCACCGAACCCGCGGTGACGGACACGAACTGGATCTCGTTGTTCGGGTCGATGATGAAGGTGGCGCGGTCGGCGACGCCGTCGGCATTGAGAACGCCGGTGGCGGTGGCCAGTTCCCGCTTGAGGTCGCTCAGCATGGGGAACGGGAGGGTCTTCAGATCCTCGTGCTGGGCACGCCACTGGAAGTGCACGAACTCGTTGTCGACCGAGGCGCCCAGCACCTGCGCGTCGCGATCGGCGAACTCGTCGTTCAGCTTGCCGAAGGCGGCGATCTCGGTCGGGCAGACGAAGGTGAAGTCCTTGGGCCAGAAGAAGACGATGCGCCACTTGCCGGCGTAGTCGTCGCTCGAGATCTGGGTGAAGTAGTCGTCGGGCTGCTGAGCGTTCACCTTCGAGAGATCACCGCCGATGACTGCCGTCAGGTTGTAGGCGGGGAACTGGTCGCCGATGGTCAGCAGGGCCATGCTTGCTCCTCATATGTAGTCGTGCCGATTGTGTCGAGACGTATATACGATTTCGATCTTGGCCGAACCGTGCTGAGAGGTAAACGTGATCGGTCGCACTAGACTGATAGGCGTGACTGATCAGTCTTATCAGCCCACCCTGTCACAGCTGCGTGCGTTCGTGGCCGTCGCGGAATACCGGCACTTCGGTACCGCGGCGTCCCGGCTCGGCGTGAGCCAACCCACGTTATCGCAGGCCCTGGCATCATTGGAAAACGGACTGGGGCTCCAGTTGATCGAGCGCAGCACGCGCCGGGTGCTGGTCACCGCCGACGGCAAACGGCTACTGCCGCAAGCCATTGCCACCCTCGAAGCGGCTGACCGATTTGTCGCATCCGCGGCGGGGCAGGGACTCGGCGGCACCCTGCGGCTGGGCATCATCCCGACCGTCGCCCCCTACGTGCTGCCCACGCTGCTGCCCGAATTGCGCAGGCGAATGCCGAATCTGGCGCCGCACATCATCGAGGACCGCACCGCGCGGCTGCTCGACGGCCTGCGCTCGGGTGTGCTCGACGTGGCGCTGCTCGCGCTCCCGGCCGACGCCACCGGGCTGGTCGAGATACCGCTCTATACCGAGGAGTTCGTGCTGGTGCTGCCGCGCGGGCACGAGCTGGCCGGGCGCAAGAACCTGAAACCCGCGGACCTGGACGCGCTTCCGCTGCTGCTGCTCGACGAGGGGCACTGCCTGCGCGATCAGACCCTCGATCTGTGCCGGGCCAGTGAGGTGCATCCGGGCGCTGTCGGCGACACCCGGGCCACCTCGCTGGCGACCGTGGTGCAGTGCGTCGCGGGCGATCTCGGGGTCACGCTGATTCCGGCCATGGCGGTGGCGGCCGAAACCGCGCGCGGCACATTGGAGATCGCGACGTTCGCCGCGCCCGCGCCGGGGCGCACCATCGGGCTGGCGTTCCGCTCCTCGACGGCCCGGGGCGACGATTACGACCTGCTCGCCGCGATCATCCGGGAGTGCGCGGTTGCGCCGTCTCAGAGGGTCTGAAACGCTCGGTTCATGCGGATTCACCACCTGAACTGCGGCACCATGGGATTCGGCGTCATCGACCACTGCCTGCTCATCGAGACCCGCGACGCGCTCGTGCTCGTCGACACCGGGTTCGGGCTCGAGGCCGTGCGACAACCCGGAAAGATGGTCGGTGCCAGCCGTTTCCTGATGGGGGCGAAGCCGAGGGAGTCCGAGACGGCGTTCCGCCAGATCCAGGCGCTCGGCTACGACCCGCGGGACGTGCGGCACATCATCCTGACCCACCTCGACCTCGACCACTCCGGTGGACTGTCGGATTTTCCGGAGGCCACCGTGCACATCCACGGGCCCGAATTCCGGGCCGCGACCGCCACGCCCACGCTCTCGGAGAAGCTGCGGTACCGCGCCGCGCAGTGGGCGCACGGGCCCAAGTGGATGGTGAACGAGGTCGAGGGCGCGGAGGACTGGTTCGGTTTCACCGCCGTGCGCGACCTGCCCGGGCTGCCGCCGGAGATTCTGGTGGTGCCGCTGGCCGGGCACACCCGCGGGCACGCCGGGGTCGCGATCGATCACGGCAACGGGTGGCTGCTGCACGCGGGGGACGCGTTCTTCCCGGAGTCCAGCATTCATCCCGAGGAACCGTTCACCCCGTTCTGGTGGAAGGTGTACGAGACCGGGGCCATCGTCGGCGATGCCTACCGGGCCAACCAGCGGCGGCTGCGCGAGCTGCGCAAGCTGCACGGACACGAGGTCACCGTGATCAACTCGCACGACGCCGGGATCTTCTCGCGGACAGCGCGTACAGTCGGCCGATGACCGACCGGTGGGCACGAAAGTTACCGTCGTTCGCGAGCGATGCGCTTTTCGTCTACGGAACCCTCCGGTTCGCCGAGGTCCTGACCGAATTGATCGGGCGGGTACCGGATCTGGAGCCCGCCCGGCTGCCCGGCCGGCGGGCGGCCGCGCTGCCGGGGCGGGTGTATCCCGGGCTCGTCACCGCGGCGGCGAGTGTCACCGAGGGCTTCCTGCTCACCGGGTTGAACGCCGACGAGTGGCTGGTGCTCGATGCTTTCGAGGACGACGAATACGATCTGCTGCCGGTCACGGTGACGGCGGGGGAGCGGGTCGTCTACGCGTGGACCTACGTATGGACGACCGAGGTGGAAGATCAAGACTGGTCGGCATCTTCGTTCGCGTCCGAGCAGCTGCTGAGTTACGTGGGGAAATGCGCTGCGTGGCGGCGCGATCTGATCCTGGTCAGCGAGACTCTATGACGCGGGACACATTTATGCGGTAGAAGTTGGTCGCATGAATGGCACTGACCGGATTGTCCCGGATGGCACGGATCTGACGGTGGCGGGCGCGCGGTCACAGGCGCTCGGAGATCTCCTGCGGCGCAGCGCCGCCCGGGTTCCGGACAAGACCGCGCTGGTGTGGCGGGAGCGGCGCGAGAGCTACGCCGAGCTCGACGCGGCGGTGAACCGGGTCGCGCACAGCCTGGCCGATCGCGGTGTGGCGCAGGGGGATCGGGTCGCGATCTACTCGCACAACTGCCGGGAATTCGTGCTCGTCTTCTTCGCGCTGGCGCGGTTGGGCGCGATCTCGGTGCCGATCAACTTCATGCTCACCGCCGACGAGGTGGCGTTCATTCTCGAGCATTCCGGCGCCGTCGCGCTGATCACCGAGGACGCACTCGCCGGTGAGGCCGAGGCCGCGGTGAAACAGCTGGGCGACAGCGAGATCCGGCTGTTCGGGTGGATCGGGCTGGGCGGCCTGCCCGCCGCGCCGGGCTGGGAGGACGTGCGCGAGTGGGAAAACCATTCCGACGCTTCCGCGCCCGGGATTCTCGTCGGCGACGACGACCCCATCCAGATCATGTACACCTCCGGCACGGAATCCCGCCCCAAAGGCGCTGTGCTGTCCAGTCGAGCGCTGATCGCCCAGTACACCTCCGTGGTGGTGGACGGCCGCATGAGCGCCGACGACATCGAAGTCCACGCCCTGCCGCTCTACCACTGCGCCCAGCTGCACTGTTTCCTCACCCCCGACCTGTGGCTCGGCGCGACCAGCATCCTGCTGCCGGGCCCGGACCCCGCGACCATCCTGCGCACCATCGAAACCGAACGCGCCACCAAGCTTTTCTGCCCGCCCACCGTGTGGGTCTCCCTGCTGCGCCACCCCGATTTCGACTCCTACGACCTGTCCTCCCTGCGCAAGGGCTACTACGGCGCGAGCATCATGCCCGTCGAAGTCCTGATGGAACTCTCCGAGCGACTACCCGGCGTCGGCCTCACCAACTTCTACGGTCAGACCGAACTATCCCCGCTGGCAACGGTTCTCGCGCCCGAGGACCAGCTCACCAAGCCCGGCTCGGCGGGCCGCCCCACCCTCAATGTCGAAACCCGCGTGGTCGATGACGACGACATCCCCGTCGGCATCGGCGAGATCGGCGAAATCGTCCACCGCTCCCCGCAAGCCATGCTCGGCTACTGGAACGACCCGGTGAAAACCGCGGAAGCCTTCCGCAACGGCTGGTTCCACAGCGGCGACCTGGGCGTGCTGGACGCCGACGGCTACCTCAGCGTCGTCGACCGCAAGAAGGACATGATCAAAACCGGCGGCGAGAACGTGGCCAGCCGCGAGGTCGAGGAAGTCCTCTACGAACACCCCGACGTCTCCGAAGCCGCCGTCGTGGGCATCCCTCACCCCCACTGGATCGAGGCCGTCACCGCAATCGTGGTCTCCCGCACCGGAACCGAGCCGGACGCCGCCGCCATCATCGCCCACTGCAAACAACGCCTAGCAGGCTACAAGGTCCCCAAATACGTGACATTCGTTGCGGCCCTACCCAAGAACCCCAGCGGCAAGATCCTCAAACGCGAACTCCGCATCGCCCACGCCCACCTCGCCAACGGAGCCTGATCACCCGATCCGATCGACGTGCTCGATATTGGCCTGATCGCCAGGGTCAGTGCTCGGGGCCCCGGCGAACCAGGCGTCCAGGATTTCCGAGAGTTGGGCTCGCGATGTCAAGCGCAGACTGAGAGCCAAGACGTTGGCGTCATTCCACTTTCGTGCTCCCTCGGCGGTGTAGGCGTCGACGCACAGGGCGGCTCGGGTTCCCGGCACCTTGTTGGCTGCGATCGAGGCGCCGGTGCCGGTCCAGCAGCAGACGACGGCCTGATCCGCGCGGCCTTCCGCCACGTCCCGGGCGGCCGCCTCGCTGGCCCAGGCCCAGTCGTCGCGCTCTCGGGGTTCGAGCGCGCCGTGCACGGTCACGTCGTGGCCGCGGGCGCGCAGCTCCTCGACCACGGCCGCGGCCACCCCGGTGTCCTCGTCTGCTGCTACCGAAATCCTCATGGAGGCAGTATCCGCCGGGGTGGCTCGAATTCGGTCAGCGGCCGGCGGCGCGGGCCAGGTGTTCGGGGTAGCGGGCTCCGGCGATGGCTTCGGCGGGGGCGGCGGCTTCGATGCGGGCCAGATCCTCGGGGGTGAGGGTGATCTCGGTGGCCGCCACATTCTGTTCGAGGTAGGTGCGGCGTTTGGTGCCGGGGATGGGGACCACGTCGTCGCCGCGGGACTGGACCCAGGCGAGGGCCAGTTGGCCGGGGGTGACGGACTTTTCGGCGGCCAGGGTGCGGAGGGCCTCGACGATGGCGAGGTTGCGGTCGAGGTTGGTGTCGGAGAAGCGGGGGAGGTTGTGGCGCAGGTCGTCGGCGGGGAGGTCGGCGGTGGAAGTGATTGCGCCGGTAAGGAAGCCGCGGCCCAAGGGGGAGAAGGGGACGATGCCGATGCCGAGTTCGCGGCAGGTCGGGAGGACTTCGGGTTCGATATCGCGGGTCCAGAGCGACCATTCGGATTGCAGGGCCGTCACCGGGTGAACGGCGTGGGCGCGGCGGATGCTCTCGGGCGAAGCCTCCGAGATGCCGAGGTAGCGAACCTTGCCCGCCTGCACCAACTCCGAGAGCGCGCCCCAGGTTTCCTCGATGGGAACGTTCGGATCCACGCGGTGCTGGTAGTAGAGGTCGATATGGTCGACGCCGAGGCGGGACAGGGAGGCGTCGCAGGATTCCTTGACGAACGCGGCGTCGCCGCGCGCGCCCATGGGGCTCGTGCCCATGGCGCCCTGGTCGCCCCAGACGATGCCGAATTTGGTTGCGAGGACGACCTTGTCGCGGCGGTCGGCGATGGCGCGGCCGACCAGGCGCTCGTTGGTTTCGGGGCCGTAGACATTGGCGGTGTCGAGCAGGGTGACGCCGAGGTCGAGGGCGCGGTGGATGGTGGCGATGGATTCGGCGTCGTTGTCGTGGACGCCGTAGGCGCTGCTCATGCCCATGCAGCCGAGGCCCTGAGCGCCGACGGTGAGTTCTCCGAGTTTCCGTGTCGCGATCATGGTCACGACGCTACGACCTGGAGTGTGCTCCAAGTCAACCGGTCAGCGGCGGTTCGGGAGGTGGTGGCGGAGCAGGACGGTGAGCTGGGTGCCCGCGTCGGTGAAGGGGAGGACGGATTTGAGGGCTCGGCTCTGGACGATCGCGCCCTCGATGACGGAGAGGATGAAGCCGGAGAGGGAGCAGGCGGTGTGGTTGTCGACACCGGCTTCGACCAGGCCGTCGGCGAGGCGGGCGGTCCATTCGGAGAAGGCTTGGCCGGCGGTCGATTGCAGGGTGGGGTCGAGCTCGTCGAGGGCGGCGGCCATCATGAACGAGCCGGCGCGGAAGTCGCTGGTCTCCAGCTGGCCGCGCCAGAAGCCGAGCAGTTCGTCGACCCACCCGGCCAGCGTCGGCGCGCCCGGCAGGGCGTCGGCCATGCGGCTCACGTGCGAATAGACCATGCGGGACACGATGCGGGCCGCGGTCGCCACCAATTCGCCCTTGCCGGACGGGAAGTGCTGATACAGCGAGTTTCTGGAGGCATTGCTGCGCTTGAGCAGCTCGTTCAGGCCGGCCGCGTGCACGCCGTGCTCCTGGACCGTGGTGATGGTGCTCGCGATCAATCGGGCGCGTGGTCCCGCTGTCATGCAATTCCTCCAGACCCGTGCAAATGCCTCGAGCACTTGTGTGAACCGATCGGTCCATGTTAAATCATAGCCATGTGGACCGATCGGTTCATATGGGAACGAAGGATTCAGTGCGCATGCCAGCCCAGATCGCCACCGCCACCCCGGTCGCCCACGCCGCGCTGCTCGGGCTGGGGGTCTATCGCCCGCGCCGGGTGGTCCCCAATGCCGAGATCGTGGACCGCATCAACTCCTCGGACGAATGGATCCGGACCCGCTCCGGCATCGAGGCCCGGCACTGGGCCGAGGCCGACGAGACCATCGTGTCCATGAGCACGGCCGCGGCGCGTGACGCGCTCGAGGCCGCGGGCGTCACCGCCCAGCAGATCGACGCGGTCATCCTGGCCACCTCCTCGCAGATGGTGCTCGGCCCGTCGGCCGGTGCCGTGGTCGCCACCGAACTCGGCATGCACGACACCGCCGCCTTCGACGTCTCGGCCGGCTGCGCGGGCTTCTGCTACGCGCTGGCGAACGCCGCCAACCTGGTGCGCGCCGGACAGGCCCGCCACGTGCTGGTGATCGGCGTCGAACGACTTTCGGACCTGCTGGACCAGGACGACCGGACCTGCGCGTTCATCTTCGCCGACGGTGCGGGCGCGGTCGTGGTGGGCGCCTCGGACGAGGAGGGCATCGGCCCGGTGGCGTGGGGCTCGGACGGCAGCCAGACCGCGGCGATCAAGCAGGACAAGGACTTTCAGCAGTACTTCGCCGAGGTGGCGGAGGCCGAGGCGATCGGCGGCACCACGGTGCGCCCGTACATCCGGATGAACGGCGCGGCCGTATTCCGTTGGGCCGTCACGTTCTTGGAGAAGGCGTGTCGTGACGCGCTGGACCAGGCGGGTGTCTCGGCCGAGGATCTGGACGCCTTCGTGCCGCACCAGGCCAACGGGCGCATCACCGACGCACTGGTCCGGGCTCTGCACATGCCCGAAAGTGTCGCCGTCGCAAGGGATATCGCGCAGACGGGCAATACCAGCGCCGCGTCCATTCCGATGGCGATGGAGCAGCTGCTGCGTTCGGGCGAGTCCAAGCCGGGCGATACCGCGCTGCTGCTCGGGTTCGGCGCGGGCCTGGCCTATGCCGGTCAGGTCGTCCGGATGCCCGCTATTTCTTGATCTTCAACGCTGTCGGACAACGGAATCCGTCGTCGCTGACAACGAAAACCGAAGCGCCCCGCACACCTGAGTGTGCGGGGCGCTTCGGTTACAGCGGATTCGACTAGACGCTCACGCCCACACGCAGGGCGTGCGGCTCGATCGCGCCGCGGACCAGGGCCTGCGCGTCGATGGTCTCGGCCTGGTACGGCAGCGCCGCCAGGGTCTCGGTCATCTTCGCGACCGGATCCGCGATCGCCTTCGGGGTGCCGAAGATGAAGGTCCACTCGTGCTCGTCGGACACGTACGGAACGACGGTCTCGAACAGGTTGTGGAACCGGGTCCACGACCGCTTGAGGGTCTCGTTGCGCCACATGGTCTGACAGCCGGCCTGCGCGGCGAGCACGCCGCCCTCGGCCAGCAGCGCCTTACAGCGGTTGAGGAAGTCGTCCTCGTACAGGCGGTTGTGCTGCGCGTCCTCGACCCGCTCGTCCGGCAGGTCGATACAGATCATGTCGTAGCGCACGCCCGCGGCCTCGGCTTTGGCCAGGAAGTCCCAGCCGTCGGCGTAGTGCATCTTGATCGGGCCGGTCTGCGCGACCGCCTCGGCCAGATCGGCCTCGGAGTAGCCGTAGGGGAGGTGCTTGGCGCACAGCTCCACCTCCAGCTGGTCGATGTCGACGTGATCGACGAGCGAGGCGCCCGCGGCCACCGACATCTGCGAGGCGACGCCCTCACCGGAACCGATGATCAGCACCTTGTCCAGCTTCTCGGCCAGCGCGTAACCCGGGACCAGCATGGCCTCGTGGTAGGTGAGCTGCGAGAACTCGGTGGACTGGCGGTCGTCGTCGGAGAACAGGGAGATGCCCTGCTCGGTCCGCGCGATCACCATGTGCTGGAACGGGGTGTTGGTGTCGACGATGGTTTCCGTCGTGTTCCACACCCGGGTCAGACCCTCGCCCACCGGCTCGTGGATCCGGCGGGCGGTGTGGCCGCGCTGGATGACCTCGATGTTCACCGAACCCGGGGACAGCTCCTGCTGCAGCAGTTCCACGGCCTTGGTGGCGCCGGAACCGATACTGCCGCAAGTGAATACGTCGACGAAGATATCGCCGGACTCGGGGTAGGTGTGGATCGAGGCGTGCGACTCGGCCAGGAGGGCCAGGATGGTGACACCCTGCGGCTCGAATTTCTTGCTAACGACATCGCAGATGGTCACCCCCGCGGCGACCAACGATTTTCGAAGCGCGGTTTCGAGTCGTTCGAGGTCGTCGCAGAGGTTGGCGTCGACACCACCGAACTCGGCCAGCACATGCCAGCCGGTGAATTCTGCCGTGATCATGGCTAAAACTCACTCTCGCTCAGCGCCAGTGACATGGACAGTCAAAGGCGGAAAACCGTTGAAGGACACCGACGAATAGCTCGCCGTATAGGCACCGGTTTCGAGGATCCGGACGGGATCACCGGCTCGCAACGTGGTCGGAAGGAGGACACGCGTGCGTTGATAGAGTACATCGTCGCCATCACACGTAGGACCGGCTACGACCGCCTCGCCCTTCGGATCCGCGTCCCGATCGGTCTGGAATCGGTAGGCGATGTACTCGTTCTCGGTTTCGGCCATGCCGTTGTAGCGGCCGATATCGAGGTATACCCAGCGCCGCCCGTCCGGCGCTACACGAACATTCACCACTTCGGCGTGGATCACACCGGTGTTGCCCACCAGGGCACGACCGGGTTCCACCACCAGCGCGGTGTGTTCCGGGAGATAGCGGCTCGCCGCCTCGGCGATGGCCGCGCCCAGCTCCGCGAGTCCGGGAGCCGGATCGGCGTACGAAATCGGAAGTCCCCCACCGATATTCACCGCCGTCACTGGAATGTCCTTGACCGCCAAGGCTTCCGCGATGGCGCCCGCCTGCTCGATGCCGATGCCCCACGCCTTCGGATCCAGCTGCTGGGAGCCGACGTGGAAGTACGGGCCGACCACGATCAGGCCGAGATCGTGCGCGCGCACCAGCAGCCGCTTGGCCTCGCCCGGCGCGCAGCCGAACTTGGTGCCGAACGGCGTCTGCGACTGCGGGGCCGAGGACAGGAACCGGCATTCGACCTCCGAGCCCGGGGCGTGCTCGGCGATGCGCTCGAGATCGTCCTCGGTGTCGAAGGCGTAGCGTCGCACGCCCGCCGCGTAGGCGGTGGCGATCTGCGAAGCCTTCTTGATCGGATTGCCGTAGCACATGACGGCCGGATCGACGCCCTGCGCGAGGCAGAGTTCGATCTCACCGACGCTGGCGACGTCGAACTCCGCGCCCTCGTCGTTCAGCAGCCGGATGATCTCCGGCACGGGACTCGCCTTGACGGCGAAGCGGATTCGTGCCGCGGGAAGGGCGGCGTGCAGTGCGCGGTAGTTCGCGCGGACCTTGTCGAGGTCGATGACCAGACAGGGCGACTCGGGCAGGTTTCGACCGGGCAATCTAAGGGAACTCTTTTCTGTCGGCCGCAACGGCTGGGACTCAGGCAACCTGCGAGACGATACACGCGATGGGCCTGGAAAAACGAACCGGTGGACGATCGATTACGTCACTCTAACGCCGGGATTCGCGGATCTGCCCGGCGTGACGTCTTACGAGAGTGTGACCTCGGTGTCCGACATGAGCGCCGCTCAGCCCGCGGTGATGGTCAGATCGTCGAACACGACCTCACCCGCGGCATCGGATTCGGCCAGATCCACGATGGCGTTCAGCGACCAGCCGTGGTCGCCGTTGGGGTCGTCGAGCACCTGCCGGACGTCCCAGAATCCGGGCCGCTGCTCGACCTGGAACAGCTGCGGGCCACGGGCGTTCGGACCGGTCCCGATGGATTCGTACTCGTCGAAATAGGGCCCGAGTTCGGCTTCCCAGTCCAGGTCGTCGCCCAGCGCCTCGAGCGCGTCCCAGTTCCGCAGCGCGGCCAGGTCCACGCGCCGGAACATGGCATTGCGCACCAGCACCCGGAACGCGCGCTCGTTGGCGGTGATCGGCCGCACCGTCTCGGCCCCGAACGCCACCTGCTGCTCGTCGGACTCCGCGCCCGGATTGGTGAGCTGCTCCCATTCGTCGAGCAGGCTGGAGTCGACCTGGCGGATCAGCTCGCCCAGCCACTCGGTGATGTCGTCGAGCTCCTCTGTGCGGGCCTGTTCGGGCACGGTCCGCCGCAGCGCCCGGTAGGCGTCGGCGAGGTAGCGCAGCACCACGCCCTCCGAGCGCGCGAGCTCGTAGCCGGAGACGAGTTCGGCGAAGGTCATGGACCGTTCGACCATTTCGCGCACCACGGATTTGGGGGAGGGCTCGAACTCCGACACCCAGGGGTGCCCGGCCTTGTAGGTCTCGAACGCGGGCTCGATGAGCTCGGGCCCGAGCGGCTTGGGCCAGGTGACCTCTTCGAGGAGTTCCATGCGCTCCTCGTATTCGATCCCGTCGGCCTTCATCTCCGCGACCGCCTCGCCGCGCGCCTTGTGCTGCTGGGCCATGAGCAGCTGGCGCGGATCCTCGAGCGTGGATTCGATGAGCGAGATGACATCGAGGGTGTAGGTCGGCGATTCCTTGTCCAGCAGTTCCAACGCGGCCAGCGCGAACGGCGACAGCGGCTGGTCCAGGGCGAAATCGCGCTGCAGGTCGACCATCAACCGGGCATGGCGTCCGTACTGGTCGGGTTCGTCGAGCTGCTGCACCACGCCCGCGTCCCGCAGCGCCCGGTAGAGGCGGATCGCCTTGAGGATGTGCTTGCGCTGCGCCGCGCGCGGCTCGTGGTTCTCCTCGAGCAGATGCCGCATGGCGTAGAAGCAATTGCCCTTGCGCGCAATCACATTCAGCAGCATGGCGTTGGTGACGTTGAACCGCGACTGCATCGGTTCCGGGGACGCCGCCACCAGGCGGTCGAAGGTGTCCTCCGACCAGGACACGAAACCCTCCGGCGGCTTCTTCTTCTGGACCTTCTTGAGCTTCTTGGGGTCGTCGCCCGCCTTGGCGATCAGCCGCGCGTTCTCCACCTCGTGCTCGGGCGCCTGCACCACGACCGTGCCCATGGTGTCGTAGCCCGCGCGCCCGGCGCGGCCCGAGATCTGGTGGAACTCACGGGCATTGAGCCGGCGGGTGCGCACGCCGTCGTACTTGGTGAGCCCGGTGAGCAGCACCGTGCGGATCGGCACATTGATGCCGACGCCCAGGGTGTCGGTGCCGCAGACGACTTTCAGCAGCCCGTCCTGGGCGAGCTTCTCCACCAGCCGCCGGTACTTGGGCAGCATGCCCGCGTGGTGCACGCCGACGCCGTGGCGGATGAACCGCGACAGCGTCTTGCCGAAGCCGGTGGCGAAGCGGAAGTCGCCGATGGCCGCGGCGATGGCGTCCTTCTCGGCCTTGGAGGACATATTGACGCTCATCAGCGCCTGCGCCCGCTCCATGGCGGCGGCCTGGGTGAAGTGCACGACGTACACCGGCGCGAGGCTGGTGGTCACCAGATCCTCGAGCGTCTCGGTGATGGGGGTGCGCACGTACGAGAAGCTCA
The DNA here is from genome assembly GCF_041154655.1 of Nocardia sp. JMUB6875. Lineage (NCBI taxonomy): Bacteria > Bacillati > Actinomycetota > Actinomycetes > Mycobacteriales > Nocardiaceae > Nocardia > Nocardia sp. JMUB6875. The sequence continues at coordinate 30,055 of NZ_BAAFGR010000007.1, read as the reverse complement.
GCGGCACCGGCCGTTCCGAGCCCGACACGATGGCGGTCTCGCGGCCGGTGCGCTTGGTCAGGTCCTCGGCGAAGAAGTCGACCTCGCCGAGCGTGGCCGACATGAGCAGGAATTGCGCGTTCGGCAGTTCGATGAGCGGCACCTGCCACGCCCAGCCGCGATCGGGATCGGCGTAGTAGTGGAACTCGTCCATGATGACCTGGCCGACATCGGCCGCCGCGCCCTCGCGCAGCGCCAGATTCGCCAGGATCTCCGCGGTCGCGCAGATGATGGGCGCTTCCGGATTCACCGCCGCGTCGCCGGTCACCATGCCGACCCGGTCGGCCCCGAACACCTCGCACAGCGCGAAGAACTTCTCGCTGACCAGCGCCTTGATCGGTGCGGTGTAGTAGCTGCGCTCGCCCTTGTTCAGTGCGGCGAAGTGCGCGCCCAGCGCGACCAGCGATTTACCGGACCCGGTCGGGGTGTTGAGAATGACGTTGGAGCCGGTGACCAGTTCCAGCAGCGCCTCTTCCTGCGCCGGGTACAGGCTCAGGCCCTCCGAGTTCGCCCAGTCGGCGAAGGTTTCGAACAGCCAGTCCGGGTCCACGTCGGAGACGGCACGGTCGGGAACCAATTCGGACAGCTGCACGTCGCCCAACGTTACCGGTCGGTGCCGCGAATCCTGGCAACGGCCACCGCGGCATCCCGGCAGGGGCCGCTACCGCAGGGGCGGGTTCTCCGGTCCGTCGCCGTCGCTGAACCCGGCCTGCTCGGCCAGGAACCGCTCGAACTCCGCGCCCAATTCGTCGCCGGTGGGCAGGTCGGTCTCGCTGGCCAGCAGGCTGGACTGGCTCTCCTGCGCGGTGACAAAGCTGTCGTACTGGCGCTCCAGAGCGGTGACGACCGTCTCCACCTCGGAGTTGCCCGCGATGTGCTCGTTGACCTGCTCGCGCACCCGCGCGGCGGCGTCGGTGAGCGCGGCCAGCGGCAGTTCCAGCCCCGCGTTCTCGGCCACGTTCTCCAGCAGGGTCTGCGCGGCCTCGGGGTAGGCGGTCTGGGTCAGGTAGTGCGGCACGTGCACCGAGAAGCCGACCGACTCGTGCCCGTGCTGGGCCATGCGGAATTCCAGCAGCGAGGACGCGCTGCCCGGCACCTGCAGCTCGCCCGGCCAGCGCTGGTGATCACCGATCAGATCGGAATCCGACGCGTGCGCGGTCACACCGAGGGGACGGGTGTGCGGAATCGCCATGGGAATCGCCGACAGACCGATGGTCCGGCGCACGCCGAGCTGTTCGGCCAGCAGCCGCACCGCGGTGACGAACTTCTCCCAGCGCAGATCCGGTTCCAGCCCGGCCAGCAGCAGGAACGGGGTGCCCGCGGTGTCCTTGAGGGCCCACAGGCTCAGCTCCGGCTCGGTGTAGTCGGAGAAGTGATCGGTCTTGAAGGTCATGAGGGGACGCCGCGAGCGGTAGTCGAGCAGCTCGTCCATATCGAACGAGGCGACCAGTTCGTGCTCGAGGCTCTCCTTGAGATGGGTGGTGGCCAGGCGCACCGCATGTCCGGCGTCGGTGAAGCCCTCGAGGCCGTGTACCAGGACCGGACCCGAGCCGTCGTCGGACGACAGCTGCGGAGCCGGGAATTCCAGCTCGTACATTCGCGACTCGTAGTCCATCGCGTACTCCTTCCTGCGTGGCCCACTTGCGCGACCAACTCTCATTGTCCCTCATGGGCATGACAGGTGTGCACCACCCGCACCAGGGGTGCAACACGCCGGACGGTGACACGCATTCCCGGCGGCCCCGCACGCGGCGTGGCATTCGGTGTGAACAGCCGATTTTCGGCATAGTGGACGAGGTGACCGTGCCCCACCGAATCCCCGCGCGCAGGCCGTACCGCAGGTTCGCACCCGTGGCGGGGATCGCGCTAGCGGCGGGTCTGCTGGCCGCGTGCGGGACCACGGTGTCAGGTCATCCGGTGGCGGGGCGCAATCCGGTCACCCCGGCCGCGAGCGCGGACGGCGGGCTGACCAAGCTGCTGCCCGATCCCTCCCAATTCCCCTCGCGCTACACCGCGATCGTGCTGCCCGCCGAGACCGCCAAGCAGGCCGCCGACGATCTGAACGGCTATCTGCCGGGGGCGCAAGTGGATCCGAGCACCTGCATGCCCGCCACCCCCTCCGGCGGACCGGTCGCCGCGGTGGGCAATGACGACGACGCCCGCACCACCCTGACCGTGGTGCTGACCCGCTCCACGCAGCCGCTGTCGACGCTGCGAGATCAGTTGCAGCGCTGCGGGACCGTGCGCCTCGGGCATGCCGGCGCCACCTCGATCGTGACCACCGAGCTGAATCCGCCGCCGCCGGCCAATGCCGACGACTCGCTGGCCATCAAGCGCACGGTGGGCATGGAGAACGGTCAGACCGGGTTGAAGCACACCATGCAATCGCTGGTCGGCCAGATCGGTGATGTGCGAATCAATGTGACCTATATGACGTCCGGAAACACCTCGGACGGTGAAGGGCTCGACGCGCTGTTCACCACCGCGCTCCGGAAGGTCCGCAAGGGCTGAGAATTTCGGCCGGAGCATTCCGGGAGGGGAGCCGACCCCCTGCCTGTTTCGGCTCCCTGCCCGATCAGCAGACCGGCAGCGGAGTGTCGGAACCCGACGCCGAACCGTTGCCCGCCGAACCCGATCCGCCCGAGCCGCTCCCGCCCGAACCGCTGAGCGAACCGGTGCCGCCGGAACCGCTGCCGCCCGAACCGGTGCCGGAGGAGCCGCCGCTGGACGAGCCCGGAATCAGCGAGGAGATCGGCGGGCAGGTGCCGCCGGCGCCGACCTTGTAGACGGTGCTCACCGAAGCGAGCCCCTGCCGGACGCCGACGGTGTAGGTGCCCTGGTCGGTCGGGTGCCAGGGCAGGTTCGCGGCGGCGCCGGCGCCGTAGGAGGTGGGGGTGACGGTGCCGATGACCGCGCCGTTCACCAGGAAGTCGACCGGGCTCAGCTGATCGGAACCGTTGAGCGAGGCCTGGATCATGCAGCCGTCGGTGACCGAGCACGGCTTGTCGCTGGTCAGACCGGCGACCTGGATGTTCTCGATCGAGGCGCCGGCCGGGGCGGCCATCGAACCGACCAGCACGGCGAGGGCGGCGGCCGCGCCGACACCCATGGCGGGGCGTCGCATATCGCGGAGGGCGGGCCGGGGGAGCGGAGTTCTCATGGGGTGGATCCTTTCGGCGCGTTGAAGGGGTCGCGCCGGGCGGACTGTAACAGTGGCGGCCGCTTGAATTTCGCGAAATCGCCACTGCTGCAACATGATTCGGTTATCGCATGACCGGGCAGCGCTACCGCCCGGTAGTTCCGTAGCGTTCGACGAGTTCGCTGCCCAGTCGGGCCAGTTCGGCCTTGACCGATTCCGGCTCCAGCACCTCCACAGTCGCGCCCCAGCCCGCCAGCTCCTGGGCGATCATGAGCGGTGTCGGCGCGGTGATCCGGGCGCGCACCCGTCCGTCGGCGGCCTCGCCTTCCAGAACGCAGTGCCGCCCTTGCCGATCGCGCAGCACCGGCGCGAGCGCCGCCGGGATCAGCACGGTCGCGGCCAGGGTGGAACGGTGCCGCTCGACCTCCTCCACCACCTCCGACCAGGCCGTCGAGAGGTCGAAATCCGGTGGCCGGTGGGCGATCTCGTCGGTGATCTCGAGCGTGGCGATCCGATCCACTCGGAAGGTGCGCCGCCCGCGTTCGGTTCCGGCCACCAGGTACCAGATGCCGTCCTTGTCGACCAGGCCCCACGGGTCGACCAGCCGCCGGGTCCGCTGCCCGCGGCGGTCGTAGTCGAACGCGATGCGGCGGCGGCGCACCACCGCGCGCTGCAATTCGTCCACCAGGGCGGGCATTTCGGTATCCCCGCGACCCCAGCCCGCCGCGTCGACCACCACCGCGCCCGCCGCCGCCTCGGCCTCGAGGCGGAACGGCTGCGGCAGGGCGCGCAACAGCTTGCGCAGTGCCGAGCGGGTGGCCGGGGCGGCGGTGGCGAGCGGGCCGAGCAGCAGGAACAGCGCCTGCGCCTCGCTCGCGGTGAGACCGCTCAGATCGGTGCGGGCCCCGCCGATCAGCGACCACCCGCCGCCGCGACCCGGTTGCGAATACACCGGAATCCCGGCCGCCGACAGGGCTTCCAGATCGCGCCGCGCGGTCGCGACCGACACCTCCAGTTCGGTCGCCACCTCGGTGGCGGTGACCCGCTCCCGGGTTTGCATGAACAGCAGGGTGGCCACCAGACGATCCGCGCGCATGCCCGAAATCTTCCCGGAAAAAGTGCTCATTCGGTGAGCACTTTGGGCGAGAGGATGTATTCATCACCGGAAACCCGATCGAGGAGAACGAAAATGCTGCGTGGCATGGCGACCGTCAACTACTACGCCGACGACCTGGAGGCAGCCAAGGACTGGTACAGCGAATTGCTCGGTGTCGCACCGTATTTCGCCGTGCCGGGCGGGTACTACGAGTTCCGCATCGGCGACTACCAGGCCGAGTTGGGGATCATCAATGCCAAGTTCGCGCCGTCGCGCCCGGATCGGCCGGGCGGTCAGATCGTGAACTGGCATGTCGATGACGTGGCCGCCACCTTCGCGCGCCTGCTCGAGCTTGGGGCCACCGAGTTCGAGCCGATCACCGAACGCGGTGCGGGGACCGGGTTCGTGACCGCCTCGGTGGTGGACCCGTTCGGCAATGTGCTGGCCATCATGACCAATCCGCACTACCTCGAGATCCTGGCGCAGGGCCGTTCCGAGTAGGGCTCAGTGCGCGGAACCCGAAGAGCCGGAGGGCAACAGGTTGGCGAGCGAGCCGGTGCCCACCGGCGGATTCGGGTTCGTCAGGGTGTAGCCGATCGACGCCGTCGAGTTGTCCTGCGCGGCGCTCACGGTGAAGTTGCCGTAATCCGAGGGCACCCAGGTGACCTGCGCCGTCGCGGCGTTGCTGTCCCAGTCGTCCTGCACCGGAACGGCATAGCCGATGACATTGCCGTTCACCGCCACCGCGACCTGGTTCAGGCGATTGTCCCCGGTCAGCCGGACCCGCACGTAGCAAGCCTTGCCGACGGTGCACTGCTGGCTGTCGGAGACATTGTCGATGCGAACCTGGCTGGTGTCGGCCGAGGCGGCCGGGGCCAGCAGCGCGGGCACCGCCGCCGCGGTCAGCGCGGCCGCCGCGGCGGTGAAAGTCGTGCTCTTCATTGCACGCGATACTCCTTCCGGCACTTCGGATGACGAGTGCCGAGCCGGACTTTAACAGCGGGAACACGCCTGTCCGGGCAAAATGAAATGAATCTGTTTCATGTTTTGATCATCTTCTGATCATCGAGCGGCGGGCACGATAACAACCGCCACCGACAAACCCGGGTCCGTCCCGCCCGTGCCACGCCGAATGATCCACGGCGCGCCGAAACATCCACAGGCGCAGTGAAACCGCAGGTCGGCCTCCGGGCCGTGGCGGAGCCCCGGCGCACGCTCGATCGCATGACAGCCCACATCGACTCGCCCCCACCCGAATCCGTCAACCCCGAACCCGAACCCGACGTCCGCCTGCACGCGCCCGGCGATCTGATCGCGGCGGTGCCCGCCCTGCTGGGCTTCATGCCCGTGCGCTCGCTGGTGGTGGCCGCCCTGCGGGCCGACCCGATGCGGTCCGGAATGGCGGGCGTGGAGGTGGTGACCCGTATGGATCTCGACAATCCGGGGCGCACCGCGACGGGAGCCATGGTCGATCAGGTCGCGGCCATCTGCGTGCGGCACGACGCCGTCGCCGCCATGGCGGTCATCGTCGATGATCGCGCCACCCCGCCCACCCCGCAGCATCGCGGCGTGCGGGCGCGCAAGCATCGGGATCTGATTGCGGCACTGGAGCATCGGCTCGACGCCGAGGCGGTGCCGCTCGGCGGAGCCTGGGCGGTGAGCGGTATCGGTCCGGAGCTGCCGTGGTGGAGTGTGATCGGACCGCGGTGTCGCGGCAGCCAAACCGATCCGGCGGCCTCGATGGTCACCCTGCGGCAGGTGCTGGCGGGACGGCCGGTGCGCGGCTCACGCGGGGAGCTCGACGATTTCCTCGCCGCCGATCCGGTGCAACGCGACGCCACTGCCGTCGCGCTGGAGATCGCCGAGTGCGCGGCGGCCCGGCGGCTGGCCCGCACCGCGGAGCACGGTGACCCGTTGCTGCCGTTGCGGTTCGAGGTGTGCCGGGTGCTGCGATATCTGGAACGGGTGGAGGCCGGTGCCCGGCTGCTGCCCGCCGAGATCGCCGATGTGGCGGTGGCGCTGCGGGATTCGGCCCTGCGCGACATCATGCTCGCGTTGGCCCCGGGGCCGCGCGCCGATGCCGCCGAGACGCTGTGGCTGCAGCTGACCCGCGCCCTGCCGGATCCCGATCGCGCGGAAGCGGCCGCGCTGCTGGGGTATTGCGCCTACGCGCGCGGGGACGGGCCGCTGGCGGGCGTGGCGCTGGACGCCGCGATCGCCGCCGATCCGGAGCATCGGCTGGCGGTCCTGCTGGAGGCCGGGCTGCGGGCGGGCATGCGGCCCGAACGCTTGCGCAGGCTCGCGTACTCCGGCCGCAAGGCCGCGGCCGAGCTCGGCATCGACCTCGGGCCGGAGTCGTGAAATGCGGTGCCCTCCGAAGGGCGGAGCGGCCTCAGCGGGCGCTGTGCGCGCGGTCGCCGAGCCCGCGCAGGAAATCCCAGGCGTCGGAGACGATCTCGTCGAGATCGGTGTGCTCGGGCCGCCAGCCGAGTTCGGCGATCGCCTTGGCGCTCGAGGCCACCAGCACGGCCGGATCACCGGCCCGGCGCGGGGCGTCGACCTGGTTGATCGGCAGGCCGGTCACCCGCTCGCAGGCCGAGATGACCTCGCGCACCGAGAAACCGGTGCCGCTGCCCAGATTGAAGATGCGGTGCACGCCCGGCTGCGACTGCGCCAGCGCCAGCTGGTGCGCCCGCGCCAGATCCAGGATGTGGATGTAGTCGCGCACCGCGGTGCCGTCCGGCGTCGGGTAGTCGTCGCCGAAGACCGAGATGGATTCGCGCTGACCCAGCGCGGTCTGCAACACCAGGGGGATGAGATGGGTTTCCACCACACGGTTCTCGCCGAGCCCGGCGTAGGCGCCGGCCACATTGAAGTAGCGCAGGCTGGTCGCGGCCAGCCCGTGCGCCACCGTGTAGGAGGTGATGGCGTAGTCGATGGACAGCTTCGAGGCGCCGTAGGGATTGGTCGGCGCCTTGGCGGCGTCCTCGACGATCGGCACCTGCTCGGGCTCGCCGTACACCGCCGCGGTGGAGGAGAACACCAGCCGCTGGGTGCCCGCGGCGCGCATGGCCTCGAGCAGGGCGAGGGTCTTCACCACATTGCCGTGCCAGTACTTCTCGGGAGCCACCACCGACTCGCCGACCAGCGACTGGGCCGCGAAATGCAGCACGCCGTCGAAGGATTCGGCCCCGATCAGCTCGACGCCCGCCGTGGCGATATCGCCCTCGACGAACTTCGCGCCGGCCGGGACGCCGTCGGCATTGCCGGTGGACAGATCATCGACGACCACGACCTCGTGGCCGTCCTCGAGCAGCACCTGCGCGCACACGCTACCGACGTAGCCCGCGCCTCCGGTCACCAGAAGCTTCACGTATCAGACCAATTTCACCTGGACGGCGTGCGCCATCTCGTCGGACAGTTCGAATCCCTCATGACCGGGCACCGAGATGATCACCGCGCCCGGCTTGTTCTCCACGGTCACCCGCGCGTCCGGCACGATGCCCGCCTCGCGGAGCTGGTTGATGGTCTCCGGATCGGTCTGGATGTGCTCCGAGAGGCGACGCACGACCACGGCCTGCGCCTGCCCGGTGGGCAGATCGCTGAGCCGGACCAGCTTCTCCTCGGCGCCGGAGTTGGGCACCACGCCCAGCTCGTCCAGGCCCGGAATGGGATTGCCGTAGGGGGAGGTGGTGGGGTGGTTGAGCACCTCGACCAGGCGGCGCTCCACCTCCTCGCTCATCACGTGCTCCCAGCGGCACGCCTCGGCGTGCACGTTCTCCCACTCCAGCCCGATGATGTCGACCAGCAACCGCTCGGCCAACCGGTGCTTGCGCATCACGGCGACGGCCATGGCGCGGCCCTTGTCGGTCAGCTCGAGATGGCGATCCCCGGCCACGGTCAGCAGACCGTCGCGCTCCATCCGCGCGACCGTCTGGCTCACGGTGGGGCCACTCTGCTCGAGGCGCTCCGCGATGCGGGCGCGCAGCGGCGTGACACCCTCCTCCTCGAGGTCGTAAATGGTACGGAGGTACATCTCCGTGGTGTCGACCAGATCCTTCACCTGTTAAACCCCTTCGTCGGCACGAATTCTACCCATGCACGGCGGCTGCACCGGGCGACAGCTTATTTCGCGAACGCACTGTCAACACCCAGGACGGGCAGCGTGTTCCCTGCGGGTTTGTCGACAACGCGTGGAGCCGGTCGGCATGCGAGCGGCATCCTGCCATCCCGGTACGACAGCTCCGCCATCCCGGTGCGACAGCATGCGGTGCCTAAAGCCTACGAAGGCGCCGGACGCATTAGCGTGGCAGGTATGCCTGGCCTCGCTGGTGGTGACGGAACCGTTGTCTGGACCGATAGGTTCCTCGACTACACCTGGACGCCGGAGCACCCGATGCGCCCGGTTCGACTGCAGTTCACGATGGCGCTCGCCGAGGGGCTCGGACTGCTCGACGGGGTGGAGCGAATCACACCCGAGGCGGCCGGGGAATCGGAGCTGCTGCGGGTGCACACCCACGACTACATCGAGGCGGTCAAGCACGTCCGGCAACCCTCCGGCCCGGTCCCGGCCGCCCCGCCCTTCGGTCTCGGCTCGGCCGACAATCCGGTCTTCCCGCACATGCACGAGGCCGCGTCGGTGATCGTCGGCGGGACCCTGGCCGCGGCACAGGAGATCGCGGCCGGGCGCACCCGGCGGGCGGTGAGCATCGGCGGTGGCATGCATCACGCCATGCCCGCCTCGGCAGCGGGGTTCTGTGTGTACAACGATGTAGCGGTGGCCATTTCATGGTTGCTGGACAACGGTTTCGACCGCATCGCCTATATCGACGTGGACGTGCACCACGGCGACGGCGTGCAGCGCATGTTCTACGGGGACCCGCGCGTGCTGACCGTGTCCATCCACCAGCACCCGGCGACGCTGTGGCCCAATACCGGCTGGCCGGAGGAGACCGGGGCGGGCGCGGCCGAGGGCACCTCGATCAATCTGCCGATCCTGCCCGGCACCCGGGACCCGCTGTGGCTGCGCGGTTTCCACGCCGTGGTGCCCGGTGCGCTGGCGGCCTTCCGGCCGCAGATCGTGATCAGCCAGTGCGGTGTCGACACCCATCGGGAGGATCCCCTCGCGGACCTCGAACTCAGCGTGGACGGTCAGCGCGCGGCGTTCATCGCCATGCGGGAGCTGGCCGACCGGTACGCCGAGGGCCGCTGGCTCGCGGTGGGCGGCGGAGGATACGGGTTGATCCGGGTGGTGCCGCGCGCGTGGACGCATCTGCTGGCCACCGCCCTGGACCGCACCATCGATCCGGCCACCCCGACCCCGCCGGAATGGCGTGCACAGGTGGGTAGGTACGCACCGATGGTGGCCGCGCCCGAGACCATGGGCGACGGCGCCGATATCGCCTTCGCTCGCTGGGACGGTCCCGGCGGCGGCCGCGAGACCGGCGACGAGCGCGCCGACCGCGCCCGCCGGGCCCTGGACACATCCGTATTGGCAACGCGCCGGGCGAGTTTCGGCCTGCTCGGCCTGGATCCGGAGGATCCCCGTGACTGATCCCGCCGAGCCCGCCGATCCCGCGGACGCCGCGCTGTCCGCCAATGGCAGCACCGCCGCGGCGGCCAGCCCGCCGCCGCTGCCGCCCGATACCCCGGGCACGCCGGTGAATCCGCCTCCGCCGCCGGAACACTGGTTCGCCGATGTGCTGGCCTCCGACGGCGGCGTCGTGCGGCTGCGGCCGATCACGCCCCAGGACGCGGAGGCGCTGGAGCGCTTCCACACCCGGCTCTCGGACCGCACCCGGTACCTGCGCTACTTCGGGCCGTATCCGCGGATGACGCCGAAGGACCTGTACCGCACCACCCACGTCGACTACCACGACCGGGTCGGGCTGGTGACCGAGCTCGGCGACGAGATCATCGCGGTCGGCCGGTACGAGTACCTGGCGGATCGGCCGGGACCGCGCGCGGCCGAGGTGGCGTTCGTGGTGGCCGACGAGCATCAGGGGCGCGGGCTGGGCTCGATCCTGCTCGAGCATCTCAACGGCGCGGCGGCCGAGAACGATATCGAGACCTTCGTGGCCGAGGTGCTGGCCGAGAACAACGCCATGGTGCAGGTGTTCCGCGACGCCGGATACCAGGTGCAGCGCAGCCGCGACGGCTCGGTACTGCACCTGGAGTTCGCCATCGACCCGACCGAGGCGCTGCTGTCGGTGCGGGACTCGCGCGAGCGCGCCTCCGAGGCCCGCAGTGTCGGGAACCTGTTGTCGCCCAGGTCCGTCGCGGTGATCGGCGCGACGCCCTCCACCAGCCGGGTGGGCGGCGCGGTGCTGGCCAACCTGCTGTCGGGTGCGTATCAGGGCCCGGTGTTCCCGGTGAACCGCAATCGCACGGCGGTGCGCGGAGTCCGGGCGTATCCGACGGTGCGCGACATTCCCGACGAGGTGGATCTGGCCGTGATCGCGGTGCCCGCCGCCGAGATCGGGTCGGTGCTCGACGACTGCATGGCCAAGGGCGTGAAGGGGCTGGTGGTGCTGACCGCCGGGTTCTCCGAATCCGGGCCGCGCGGTTACCAGGCCGAACGGGAACTGGTCGACGCCGCCCGGGCGCACGGCATGCGGGTGGTGGGCCCGAGCGCGCTCGGCATCGCCAATACCGATCCGTCGATCGCGCTGAACGCGACGCTCGCCCCGGTGCTGCCGGGACGTGGTCGGATCGGATTCTTCTGTCAGTCCGGCCCTTTGGGCGCGGCCATCCTGGGCGAGGCCGCGGCCCGGCAGCTGGGGCTGTCGACCTTCGTCTCCGCCGGTAACCGCGCCGACGTGTCCGGCAACGACCTGATGCAGTACTGGGACTCCGACCCGAACACCGATGTGGTGCTGCTGTATCTGGAGACCTTCGGCAATCCGCGCAAGTTCTCCCGCATCGCGCGGCGGCTGGCGCACACCAAACCCATTGTGGCCGTGAACAGCGGCCGCAATGTGGCTCGCATGGACGGCGATCGGGACCTGGACCGCTCGCTGGTGCGCAACCTGTTCGCGCAGGCCGGGATCATCCAGGTCGATTCCATCACCGAGCTTTTCGACTGCGCCATGCTGCTGGCCTATCAGCCGCTGCCGGCCGGTCCGTGTCTCGCGGTGATCGGCAACAGCGCCGCGCTGAGCTGGCTGGCGGTCGACGCGGCCCGAGGTGAGGGCCTCGAGGTGGGCGAGCCCATCGATCTGGGGCCGCAGGCGAGTCCGGCCGACTATCTGACCGCGGTCGCCGCGGCCGTCACCGATCCGGCGGTGCAGGCGGTCATCGTGATCTACTCGCCGCCGGTGCCCGCGGCCGTGGCCTCCTACGCCGAGGCCATCCGCTCGGGAGCCCAATCCGATCCGGACACACCGGTTCTCACCACCTTCGTCGCCGACCAGGGCATGTCCAACCTGCTGGCCACCCGCGGGCTGGGCGGCATCCTCGAGCGCGGCTCCATTCCCTCCTTCGGCGATCCGGAGCGGGCGGCGCGGGCGCTGGCGCGGGTGCGGCGCTACGCCGACTGGCGCACCCGGCCGCTGTCGCCGATCGCGCGGCCCGGCGGCGTCGACACCGCGCGGGCACGAGAGCTGGTGGCGGGGTGGATGTCCGACGACGCGACGCAGTGGCTGGACGACCTGCGGGCCGCGGAACTGCTGGCCTGCTACGGGATTCAGGTGGTCGAGTTTCGGGAGGTGCGCGACACCGAGGCGGCGGTGGCCGCCGCCGAGGAGCTGGGTTACCCGGTGGCCGCCAAGGCCACCGGCGAGATGTGGCGTAACCGGCCCGATCTCACCGGTGTGCGCCTGGATCTGTGGCGGCCCGATGCCGTGCGCCGGGCGTTCACGGATCTGACCGAGATCTCGGGCAATCCGGTGCACATCCAGCGCATGGCGACCAAGGGCGTCGGCTGCACCTTCCGGGCGCAGGACGACCCGTCGTTCGGCTCGGTGATCAGCTTCGGCCTGTCCGGCACCATCATCGATCTGCTGGGCGACCGGGTGTACCGGGCGCTGCCGCTGACCGAGGCGGAATCGGCCGAACTCATCGACGCGCCGCGCGCCGCCCCGCTGCTGTCGGGCACCGTCGGCGGCCGCGATATCGGCAAGCCGGTGGACAAGACCGCGCTGGCCGAACTGGCGCAACGGATCTCGGCGCTCTGCGACGACCTCCCGGAGGTCCGGGAGTTGCAGTGCGAACCGGTGCTGGCCTCGCCCGACGGCGCGGCCGTGCTGTACGGACGGGTGCGGATCGGGCCGGAGCCCAACAGGTTCGATATCGGTCCGCGCCGAATGGGTTGAGCAACCGTCACAAACGGCTTGCGACACAAAAGAAGCGAACGCTTCGGAGAGGTGAACGTAGTGCAGGTAAACCAGATCGAGACGGCGACCGCGCCACTGCGCGACGATATCCGGTTCCTCGGCGGGATCCTCGGTGACACCATTCGCGACCACGAGGGCGCGGAGATCTTCGACCTGATCGAACGGGTCCGGGTGGAGGCGTTCAAGATTCGCCGCTCCGAGGTGGAGCGCAGCGCGGTGGCCGATATGCTGCGCGATCTCGACATCCGCACCGCCATCCCGGTGATCCGCGCCTTCAGCCACTTCCTGCTGCTGGCCAATCTGTCCGAGGACCTGCAGCGCGACCGGCGGCGCGCGGTGCACATCGCGGCGGGGGAGCCGCCCCAGGACTCCAGCCTGGCCGCCACCTACCGCAAGCTCGACGCCATCGGACCCGACGGGGACGCGGTGGCCGATCTGCTCGCCGACGCCCTGGTGTCGCCGGTCATCACCGCGCATCCGACCGAGACCCGGCGGCGCACCATCTTCGACGTGCAGGGGCGCATCACCGAGCTCATGCGGCAGCGGCAGCGCTACAACCAGTACGAGCCCGAGTTCGCCGAACTCGAGGTCGATATCCGGCGGCAGGTGCTGCAGCTGTGGCGGGCGGCGCTGATCCGATTGGCGCGCTTGCGGATTCAGGACGAGATCGAGGTCGGGCTGCGCTACTACGACCTGACGCTGTTCGATGTCATCCCGCGCATCAACGATCAGGTGCGCGCGGCACTGCGCTCGCGCTGGCCCGGGCACGAGCTGCTGAACCGGCCGATCCTGCGGCCCGGCTCCTGGATCGGCGGCGACCGCGACGGCAATCCGTTCGTGACCGCGGAAGTGGTGCACCGCGCCACCCACCGAGCGGGTGCGGTGGCCTTCGATCGATACCTGAAATCGCTTGTGGAGCTGGAGAAGTCGCTGTCGCAATCGGCGCGGCTGGTGCCGGTGACCCCGGAGCTGGCGGCCATCGCCGATGCGGGATACGACGATTCGCCGCAGCGCGCCGACGAGCCGTACCGCCGGGCCATCCGCGGCATCCGGGCCCGGCTCAGCGCCTCGGCGTGCCGGGCGCTGGGGGAGATCCCCGCCGACGGAATCGATGTCGGCGCACAGCCTTACGCCGGACCCGGCGAGCTGCTGGCCGATCTGAACGTGGTCGACGCCTCCATGCGCGCCTCCGGCGACGGCCTGCTGGCCGATGACCAGCTGGCCGCGCTGCGGGCCGCCGTGGAGACCTTCGGCTTCCACCTGCAGGGCCTGGACATGCGCCAGAACTCCGAGACCCACGAGCAGGTGGTGGCCGAGCTGTTCGCCTGGGCCGGAGTGCATTCCGACTACGCCTCGCTCGACGAGGCCGCACGCATCGAGTTGCTGGCGGCCGAGTTGACCACCCGCCGTCCGCTGGTCGGACCGAACGCGCGGCTGAGTGAGCTGGCCGCGAAGGAACTCGGCGTGGTGCGCGCCGCGAAGACCGCGCTCGACGATCTGGGCCCGGATACCGTGCCCAACTACATCATCAGCATGTGCACCTCGGTCAGTGACATGCTCGAGGCCGCCCTGTTCCTGAAGGAGGCGGGCATTCTCGATCCGGGCGACGCGAACACCCCGCCGTCCAGCCCGGTCGGGGTGGTGCCGCTCTTCGAAACCATCGACGACCTGCGTGGCGGAGCCGAAATCCTCTCCGCCGCACTGGAAGTGCCCGCCTACCAGCGTCTGGTCGCCGCGCGCGGGATGCAGCAGGAAGTCATGCTCGGCTACTCGGACTCCAACAAGGACGGCGGCTATCTGGCCGCCAACTGGGCGCTGTATCGCGCCGAGCTGAACCTGGTGGACGTGGCCCGCAAGGCCGGAATCCGCCTGCGGCTCTTCCACGGTCGCGGCGGCACCGTGGGCCGCGGTGGCGGCCGCAGCTACGACGCCATCCTGGCCCAGCCCGCCGGCGCGGTGCGCGGCGCGCTGCGCCTGACCGAGCAGGGCGAGGTCATCTCCACCAAGTACGCCGATCCCGGTACCGCCTACCGCAATCTGGAGGCCCTGGTCGCCGGCACCCTGGAATCCACGCTGCTCGATGTCGAGGGCCTGGGCGCGGATGCCGAACCGGCCTACGAAATGCTGGACGAGCTGGCCGAATCCGCGCGCGCGGCCTATTCGAAGCTGGTCCACGAGACCCCCGGCTTCGTCGACTACTTCCGCGCCTCCACCCCGATCGCCGAGGTCGCCGACCTCAATCTGGGCAGCCGTCCCGCCTCCCGCAAGCCGACCAATTCCGTCTACGACCTGCGCGCGATTCCGTGGGTCATGGCCTGGAGTCAGTCCCGGGTCATGCTGCCGGGTTGGTACGGCACGGGTTCGGCGTTCGAGCAGTGGATCGGCGACGATCCGGCCCGCCTGGCCACCCTCACCGACCTCTACCGCCGCTGGCCGTTCTTCCAGACCGTGCTGTCGAATCTGGCCCAGGTGCTGGCCAAGGCGGATATGGACATCGCCGCCAGCTACGCCGACCTGGTTCCGGACAAGGCGTTGCGGGACAAGGTCTTCGGCATGATCTGCGACGAGTACTCGCGCACCGTGCGCATGCACGCCGCCATCACCGGCACCGACGAACTGCTCGCCGACAACCCGGCCCTGGCCGAATCCATCCACAACCGCTTCCCGTACCTCGAACCCCTCAACCAACTCCAGGTCGAACTACTCCGCCGCCGCCGCGCGGGCGACACCTCCGAACTCGTCGAACGCGGCATCCTCCTCACCATGAACGGCCTGGCCACCGCCCTGCGCAACTCCGGCTAGCCACATCCCACAATTCCTCTGCCCCGGGAAGAGGGGGCGGAGGAATTGTGTGGAACATGATGCTTTCGCACTGCGGGAAAGTTAGTGTTCGGCGATCTCGTCGTCGGGGTGTCGAACAGGAGTTCCAGATGAGTGCGAGTAGCACGTATTTTCGCCGAATCGCTTGGGGTGCAACGGGTCTGATTGTCATGACCACTGTGGTCGCGTCCACCACCGCGACCGCGTCGGTCGATCCGCTCCCCGGAATCGGCGTCCAGGCGCCGCCCTCCGGTGGTTTCGTGGTGGGCACTCCGGTGACCGTGTACGGGATGGTGCTGATCGGCGGGGTCTCGTTTCTTCCGGGACCTCGATACACCTTCACCGACAATGGATCCTGCTTCTACGCGAAGACCCCGCTGGGTCAGAACGCCAGTCAGATTCAGGTCACCTGGATCCCGACCACCGCGGGTAGTCACACTCTCACTGTGACGCAGAACGGCCACTCGGATTCGACGACGGTTACGGTCGTGGCCGCGCCCGCCGGAACCGCGGTTCCCACTCCGTCGACCCCGGGGTGTAGCAGTAGCGGCAGTGCCGGGACCGGCAGCCTCGGATTCTGACTCGGGCTCTCGGGTCCTGATGGCCACGGCATTCGTTGCCGTGGCCATTGTTCGAGTCGATAGGTAGGTAAAAACCTACGGTTGACGGGTAGGTGATTTCCTACCTATCGTGATGGTCATGCCGTACCGCTTGAAATCCGGAAGCGCCGATCGAGTGTTCGGGGCGCTGGCCAATCCGACCCGGCGCGACATTCTCGAGCTGCTGCTCGAGGGGGAGCAGTCGGTGCAGGTGATCGCCGAGCGTTTCGATATGGCGCGGCCCAGTGTCTCGGAGCATCTGAAGGTGCTGCGGGACGCCGGGCTGGTCGCCGAGGACAAGCGCGGACGGCAGCGGTTCTACCGAGTGGAACCGGATCCGTTGCACGACCTGCAGTCCTGGCTCGATCCGTTCGAACGGTTCTGGCGGGCCCGGCTGCGCGACCTGGGTGCGGTGCTCGACGCCATGCCCGACGAACCCGATATGCCTGAGGAGAAGGACCGATGATGACCGACGACATCACCAAGATCGAGCTCGACCACTTCTACCCGCACCCGCCCGAGAAGGTGTGGCGGGCGCTGACCACCCCGGAACTCATGGGGCAGTGGATGATGCAGCCCATCGGCTTCGAACCGGTGGTGGGCAATGTCTTCGAGATGAAGACTCAGCCCATGCCGGGTCAGAACTTCTCCGGCGAGATCCGCGGCGAGGTGCTGGAAGTCGTCGCCCCCGAACTGCTCAGCATCACCTGGAACGACGCGAACGCCGACCACCCGAGCGGCTGGGTGATCAGCTGGGCGCTGCACCCCGAGGGCACCGGCACCCGGATCCTGTTCAGCCACACCGGTTTCGACCCGGAGGACGCGGTCATGCAGCGGGCGCGCAGCATCATGGGCAACGGCTGGGCGGGCATGCTCGACCGCCTGGAGACGGTGATTCCCCGGGCCTGAGACCCGGGGAATCGCGGCGATCAGGGTTGCGGCACCGGCTCTTTCGCCGGTGCCTCCGGAGCCTTGGCGGGCGGTCCCTGCCGCAGCGGCAGTTCGACGATGAACAGCGCCGCGATCAGGCCGATCGCGCACAGCACAGCCGACCAGGTGAAGATGCTGTCGATCCCGGCGGTCATTCCCGCCAGCCGCTCGTGCCCGTTGACCTGCCGGTTGAACAACGCGCCGAACAGCGCCACACCGAAGGACCCGCCGAGCGTCCGGAACAGCGTCTGCACGCCCGACGCCGCGCCGATGTCGTTCATCTCCACGCTGTTCTGCGCGATCAGCACGGTCATCTGCATGAGGAATCCCATGCCCGCGCCCAGCAGCGCCATGTAGACGCCGGTCATGAACCGGCTGGTGTCGGTGCCCACCGTGGCCAGCGCGATGCTGCCCGCGGTGAGCAGCGCACCGCCCGCGATCGGAAACACCTTGTACCGCCCGGTTTTGCTCATCACGCGGCCCGCGATCTGCGAGACCACGATGATCGGCACCATCATCGGCAGCAGCAACAGCCCCGAATTCGAGGCCGACGCACCCTGCACGGTCTGCTGGAACAGCGGCAGGAAGCTGACCGCCCCGAACATGGCCGCGCCCGCCACCACCGACAGCACCGAGACCAGCGCGAAATTGCGGCTGGCGAACAGATTCAGCGGAATGATCGGCTCGGCCGCACGGGTCTGCGACCACAGGAACGCGGGCAAGCCGATCACCGCGACCGCGATCACCGTGAGCACCTGCGGTGAGCCCCAACTGTATTGCGCCCCACCCCAGGTCGCGACGAGCACGATGGCCGAGATGGTGACCGTCAGCAGCGCCGCGCCCAGATAGTCGATCTTGGCGTTGGGTCGCCGCGCAGTCAGATGCAGCGTGGCCTGGCACCACACGAAGGCGATCAAACCCAGCGGCAGGTTCAGATAGAACGCCCACCGCCAGCCGAGGTGATCGGTCACGAACCCGCCGACCAGCGGCCCGCCGATGGTGGCCAGCGCCATCACCGACGCGGTCATGCCCATGTACTTGGCGCGTTCGCGCGGCGGGATGAGCTCGCCGATGATGGCGAACGCCCCCGCGGCCAGCCCGCCCGCGCCGATGCCCTGCAGCACGCGAAAACCGATGAGCTGATCCATGTTCTGCGCGGCCCCGGACAGTCCGGAGCCGACCAGGAAGATGGCGATGGAGGCCAGGAAGTTGTTCTTGCGGCCGAAGAGGTCGCCGAGTTTGGCCCAGATGGGGGTGGATGCGGCCGTGGCGAGGGTGTACGCGGAGACCACCCAGGACAGCCGGTCGAGGCCGCCGAGTTCGCCGACGATCGTCGGCATGGCCGTGCCGATGATCATGTTGTCGAGCATGCCGAGCAGCATCGCCAGCATCACGCCGAGCAGGATCCACCGCACGTTGCGCGGTGCCTGAGCTGTGGTTATCGAGGTCATAGCGGTCCCTCCCTTCATTCGTCGAAGTCTGATTCGGGGACCGAGCGGCCCCGCGATCCAGAAAACCATAACGAATAAAGAAATTCAACCGCTTAGAAAATTGTATGACTAAGGACTCCCGTGTAGGGTGCGGTCATGAGCGGACTCCGAGAGCGGAAGAAGGCCCAGACCCGTAAGGCCCTGGCCGACGCGGCCCTGCGCCTGATGCTGGAACGCGGCTACGACGCGGTCAGTGTCAAGGAGATCGCCGAGGCCGCCGACGTCTCGGTGCCCACCCTCTTCGCGCACTTCCCGGACGGGAAGGAATCGCTGGTCTTCGATATGGACGCCGACCGCGAGACCGCGGTGGTCAGCGCGGTCCGCGACCGCGCGCCGGGGACAACCGTGCTCGAGGGTCTGCGCGACGGCTTCCTGAAGTTCCCGCGTCCGGCGGAGACCGAGGAGATGCGCGATTTCATGCGCCTGGTCGAGGAGACCCCCGCGCTGTCGAGCTACTTCCGCAAGATGTGGCAGCGGCACGAGGGCGCGCTGGCCCGGGCCATCGCCGAGGAGTTGGGCCGCGAGCCCGATGATGTGGCCGTGACGGCCTTGGCGCACTTCGTGTTCGGTGCGCTCGATGTCGCCCGCCGAGGAGAGGATCCGGCGGGCGACCTCGCCCGGATTTTCGAGCTGATCGAGAACGGATGGGGCTCGATCGTCAACCCCTGAGGGCGCTCAACCCTTGAAGGCTTCCGCGTGATCGCGCGCCCACTCGGCGTAGGTGCGCGGCGCACGGCCCAGCACCTCCTCGACATCGCCTGTGACGACGGCGTTTCCGCCGTCGCGGACGAACGCCTGCCCGGCCAGCGCGCCGTCGGCGAACTGCTCGGACATGCCGGAGTCGAGCATGAATCCGCGGGCCAGCTCGAGCGGAATGTCGGCGACCTCGATCGTGCGGCCGAGTGCGGCGGCGAGGGCGTCGGCCTGATCGCGCGTGGTGATCGCCTCGGGTCCGGTCAGCGTGTAGATCTGGCCCGCATGCCGATTCGAGAGCAGCGCTTGCACCGCGACGGCGGACACGTCGCGCGGATCGATGACGCCCTGTCGTCCCTCGCCGGTCATGTTCGGCACCGGCTGCCCGGCCGCGAGCGGGGCGCTCCAGCTCAGCGTGTTGGACGCGAAACTGCTGGGGCGCAGGATGGTCCACGCCACCCCGCTCTCGCGCACGGCCTGCTCGCCGGGCAGGTGCCAGGTGCCGACCGGGCCCAGTGCGGGATCGCCGGTGCCGATGGCGGACAGCTTCACCAGCCGCTGCACTCCCGCCTCGCGGGCGGCGGTGGCCAGCGCCCGATCCAGTTCGATGTAGTCCGGGCCGAGCAGCCCGACCAGGAACGCGGCCTCCGCGCCGGCGAAGGCGGCGGCCATGGACTCGGTGTCGGCGTAGTCGCCGCGCACCACCTCGACGCCCTCGGGGGCCTCGATGCTCTCCGGATTCCGGGTCACCGCGCGCACTTTCACGCCGCGCACGCTCAGCTGCCGGACAACTTCACTTCCGATGGTGCCCGTGGCACCGGTGATAACGATCATGCTCATCAGCCTGCCGAGCCCGCACCCTCGGGCTCTAGGAAAAACCGGCACAGCGGCGGACCGCGAAACTGCCTAGAGTCGATCGGGTGACCATCGCGCAACTCCCGGCCCCCGTCGTCACCGCCGACGAGCTCGAACACCGGCTGACCACCCCGGAATCCCTGCGGCCGTGGATCACCGACATCGCGCACATCCCGACCGTTCAGCCGGGAGCACAGGCCTACACGCATATTCCGCAGGCGGTCACTACGATCGTGGTGCGCACCGAGGAATCCGGCCGCCGCGACGCATTGGTCGTCGGCCCGCGCACCCGTGCCAGCTACGCCAATCCCAGCAAGCCCGCCGGATGCACGCGAATCCGCCTGGCCCCCGGCGCGTCCCAGCCGCTGCTGGGTATGCCCGCAGCCGACCTCACCAACCGGGTCGCGCTGCTCGCCGACCTCCCGGGTGCCGCCGCCGATCTCGCGGAGGCGCTCACCGAACTGGATCAGGACGAGATCCTGCCGTTCCTGGAATCCGAGCTGCCGCAGCGCCTCTCCGAGGACCGCACCCGCCGCGACCACCGCCGCCTGCTCGGCTCGGCCGTCGCCGCGATGGACACTGCCGGCCCGATCACTGAACTGGCCACCAGCCTGGCCATCAGCGAACGCCAACTCCGCAACCTGTTCACCGCCGGAATCGGCGTCTCGCCCAAGCATTACGCCCGCATCGTCCGACTGCGTCAGGTCCTGGCCGCCGCCGGCAATACCCCATGGTCGGATTTGGCCATGGAGAGCGGCTATTACGACCAATCCCACATGACGGCCGACTTCCGCTCCCTGATGGGCGTCCCGCCCACCGCCTACTTTCGCGGCGACATCCCCGCGCCGGGCCCCTGCCAGTCCCTGACCCGCTTCACGAACTGATTGGTCGCTCAGATCAGGGCGATGAGCGGCTGGGTTTCGCTTGCGGGATAGACGGATTCGATGACGGCGGTGAGGCGGATGCGGGATTCGCCGAGTTGGCCGGTGAAGACGCGGCGGCCGGCGGAGGCGTCGCGGTGGTCGGTGGCGTCGGTGAGTTCGAGGGCGCGGGCCCAGGTCATCAGGTGGGTATTCGATTCGGCGGCAGGCAGATCCGGGTGGACGGTGCCGCAGAATTCGGCGTCCGCGCCGTTGGCGTCCAGGCGGGCGCGGCAGTCCCACATCCAGCTCACGGGCGGTAGCGATGCCCCGGCGACCTCGCTCGCATAGGAGTTCACCAACTGCGACAGGGTGTCCATGGCAATCATCGTCAGCGAATCGGTCACACGCGCCAGAGTCCCACTCCCGAGAGCCGCTGGCCCGCAACCTCACTCGCGCCCGCGTGTCGATCACGCCGGGCGGCATGGAAAGCCGGGCATACCGCGCAAATCCCTACGGTGTCACCGGTCGGCGCACAAAAACGCCGACCGATTCGGCTCTCCGGAGGGGGACGTACGGGGAGTCGGATCGGTCGGCGGAATCGGGCCAGCGCCTCGTAGATGGCCCGACGTCGGAGGGTTAGCTCGCGTACGCGCGCAACCGGTCGGCGCGCTCGCCCTTGCGGAGCTTGGACATGACCTCGCGCTCGATCTGGCGGACCCGCTCGCGGGACAGCCCGAAGAGCTTGCCGATCTGATCCAGGGTGCGCGGCTGGCCGTCGTCGAGGCCGTAGCGCAGGCGGATGACCTGCTGCTCCCGCTCGTCGAGGGTGGCCAGCACGGTGCGGACGTCGCGGTGCAGCAGTCCGGCGATCACGGCACTCTCGGCCGAGGTGGCCTCCGAGTCCTCGATGAAGTCGCCGAGCGGGGCCTCTTCGTCATTGCCGACCGGCATGTCGAGGGATACCGGATCGCGGCTGTGGTCGAGCAGGTCGGCGATTTTCTCCACCGGAATACCCGATTCCCTGGCCAGTTCCGCGTCGGTGGCCTCGCGGCCGAGCTGCTGGTGCAGTTCGCGCTTGATGCGGGCCAGCTTGTTCACCTGCTCGACCAGGTGGACGGGGAGGCGGATGGTGCGGGACTGATCGGCCATACCGCGGGTGATCGCCTGACGAATCCACCAGGTGGCGTAGGTCGAGAACTTGAAGCCCTTGGTGTAATCGAACTTCTCCATGGCGCGGATCAGACCCAGGTTGCCCTCCTGGATCAGGTCCAGCAGCGGCATGCCGCGGCCGGTGTAGCGCTTGGCCAGTGAGACCACGAGGCGGAGGTTCGCTTCCAGCAGGTGCTGGCGGGCGGCCTGACCCTCGCGAACCAGGATCGCCAGATCCTTCTTCTTCGCGGCGGACAGACGCTTGCTCGTCTCCAGCAGGTGCTGAGCGTAGAGGCCCGCCTCGATGCGCTTGGCCAGCTCGACCTCGTCGGCCGCCGTCAACAGCGCCGTCTTGCCGATCCCATTCAGGTACACGCGTACCAGGTCGGCGGCGGGGCTGGCGGCGTCGAGGTCTTGTTCGCTGGTGCGCACGTCAGTGGTGGCGGGGCTTGTCATGACTTGCCTCCTGTCGGTGGTGTCTCGCTCCGTTCAACGGACCCGACAACAGGAAAGTTCCCCGACGGACTACCGGTAAACCGCACCTGAGCTGCGGTTTTTACGGCGCACGTCTGAGAAGTTCCTGAGAAGCGCGTATCCTGTGGAACTCGCGCCCCCGGCGGACGGCCCTCGGTGTCCGGGTGGTTGCCACCCGCCGGACCCGAACTTCCTGACGCGACAAGCGAATACGTGTCCGACGTGTGTGAATGGGCCTTGGCGTCGCGTCGAAATCCGAGCAGAGCTTGAAACGATTCGCAGGTCGCCCGCATTCCTTAGGGGTTCCGCATCGATATGCGGGCGACACGCGATCGTGACGGACCTCACCGCCGCTCAGGGCACTGTTCCGGGTGCTTCTCAGCGGGGATGGATGAGGCCGTGGCGGACCAGCCCGGCCACCACGGTCATGGCCGCGGTCTCGAATTCCTCGGTCGCTGCGTCGCCGGTCTCGCTGAAGGCCAGCAGATCGACGAGCTCGCGCAGCGGCAGGCCGTCGGGGCGCATGCCGGCCAGTAGCGCGGCGATGGTGTCGTCGACCTCGTGCTGCCAGCGCGGGCCGTCGCCGCGGTGCAGCCGGGCCACCGCCTGCGCCCAGCCCTCGTCGCCGGGGAGGTAGACGCGTTCGAGGGCGGTGGCCGGATCGACCTCGTAGCGGGAGTCGAGGATGAGGTCCGGGTCGGCGGCCGCGGCGCGCAGCCAGGCCGAGCGCTCGAAGTACGCGAGCGCCTCGGGGCCGAGCGGGTCGTCGAAGCCGTGGGTGAGGTCCTCGGCCAGCAGTTCGGTCGGGCCGTCGATGGCGCGCATATAGACGAAGCCGAATCCGATGCCTACGACGCCGGATTCGGCGAAGGCGTCGAGCCAGCGTTCGGCGCGGGCCTGGGCGGCGCCCTCGCGCGGGTCCAATCCGGCGTCGCGCAGCCAGGTTCCGACATAGAGGGCGGGATCGGCGATGTCGCGCTGCACGATCCAGGCGTCGATGCCGTCCGCGGGCAGCCAGCTCGCGACACGGGAGCGCCAATCCTCGCCCTCGACATGGACCCAGGAGGCGAGCAATGCCGCGGTGCCGCCCGGATTCAGCATGTCCGGAATGCCGGAGATGACGAGTTCGCTGGCGCCGTCGAGGTGCAGGCCGGAGTCGCGGTAGGTGTGTTCGACGCGGGCCGGGCCGACCACGAACGGGGGATTGGCGACCACCTGATCGAAGCGGCGGCCCGCGACCGGCTCGAACCAGGAGCCCTGCAGCAGTTCGATATCCAGGTCGTTGAGGGCGGCGGTGGCCTCGGCCAGCCAGAGGGCGCGCTCGTTGAGGTCGGTGCCGGTGACCTTACGGCCGTAGGCCGCGGCGTGGACGGCCTGGACACCGCAGCCGGTGCCGAGATCCAGGACGGTGCCGACCTTATGGGTCGGGGTGGTGCGCAGCAGGGACAGGGAGGCCTGGCCGACGCCGAGCACGTGATCGGTGTCGAGGCTGCGGCGGCGCATGGAGTCGTCGAGGTCGGACAGCACCCAGCGGGTGCCGTGGCCGAGGTCGAGGGGGCGCAGGTCCAGGGCGGCGCGGATCTCGTTGCCGTCGCGCTCCAACAGTCCGGCGGCCACGGCCCGGTCGATGCTCAGGGGCGAGAAGGCCGCGGCGGCTTCATGTTCGGTGACGGGGTCGCCGAGCAGCAGTAGGCGCACCAGGGTGCCGAGTTCGCCGAGGTCGGCGGCGGCCCGGCGGACCGGGACGGGTTCGCCGCGGCCGAGGGCGGCGTGGGCGGCGTCGCCCAGCGCTTCCAGGAGGGTGTCCGCGTCGTAGCGGACGCGGGTCAGCGCCGCGCGTAGGTCGGGCGCGAGGTCGGCGAGCAGGGACGAGGTGGTCGTCAAGCGCGGGACGACGGAGCGATTCGTCGGCATGAGCAGGAACTCTGCCACCGCAACCGGTGGGCATTCGGCAGCGGGCCCGGTTCGCTCGGTCCGCAGGGGTGGAAACCGGTTGGTTGCTGCGGACCGAGGCCGGGAATTCCGGCTCACTTCCCGATGAATTTGCGATCTCACCTGCGGTTATTCGCCCCGCTCGGGCCGCCCTCCGTTGCTAGTGTGACCCGGATCACCAGGAGGTATCGCAGTTGACAACTGAAATCCACACCGGCGGACCGGAACCCGACTGGTCCCAGGCCTACGACAGCCCCGAGTTCCAGCGCCTGCGTACCCGCTTCCGGCGCTTCGTCTTCCCCATGACCGCCCTGTTCCTGCTCTGGTACGCGCTGTATGTGCTGCTGGCCGACTACGCGCACGGCTTCATGTCGCACAAGGTCGCCGGGAACATCACCGTCGGGCTGCTGTTCGGCCTGGGGCAGTTCCTTTCGACCTTCGTCATCACCGGCCTCTATGTCTGGTACGCCGACCGCAAGCTGGACCCGATGGCCGAGGCGATGCGCGCCGAACTGGAAGGGGAGCGGCGATGAACGCTCTGCTCGCAGCCGGAGTCGAGGGCAGCCGGCCCGGACTCAACATCACCATCTTCGCCATCTTCGTCGCCATCACCCTCGGCATCGTGGTGTGGGCCAGCCGCGACAACCGCACGGCCGCGGACTATTACGCCGCCGGGCGCGCGTTCTCCGGGCCGCAGAACGGGATCGCCATCTCCGGCGACTACCTGTCGGCGGCCAGCTTCCTCGGCATCGCCGGGGCCATCGCGCTCTACGGCTACGACGGCTTCCTCTACTCCATCGGATTCCTGGTGGCGTGGCTGGTGGCCCTGCTGCTGGTGGCCGAATTGCTCCGCAATACGGGCAAATTCACCCTCGGTGACGTGCTGGCGTTTCGCATGCGGCAGCGGCCGGTGCGGGCCGCGGCGGCCACCTCGACGCTGGCGGTGAGCCTGTTCTATCTGCTCGCCCAGATGGCGGGCGCGGGGGTGCTGATCTCGCTGCTGCTGGGCGTATCCACTTCCGCCGGACAGAATCTGGTGATCGCCATCGTCGGCGCGATCATGATCGTCTACGTGCTCGTCGGCGGTATGAAGGGCACCACCTGGGTGCAGATCGTGAAGGCGGTGCTGCTCATCGGCGCGGCCGCGGCCATGACCGTGTGGGTGCTGGGGCGCTACGACTTCAATGTGTCGAGCCTGCTGCAGGACGCGGTGAACCACGGCGGCAAGACCGGCGCGAAGCTGCTGGAACCGGGCTTCAAGTACGGCAAGACCGGTACCACGAAGATCGACTTCCTTTCCCTCGCACTGGCTCTGGTGCTGGGCACGGCCGGGCTGCCGCATGTGCTGATGCGGTTCTACACCGTGCCGACGGCCAAGGAAGCGCGGCGATCGGTGGTGTGGGCGATCGGGCTGATCGGCGTCTTCTACCTGTTCACCCTGATCCTCGGCTACGGCGCGGGCGCGCTGGTCGGGCCGGAGAAGATCGCCAAGGCGCCCGGCAAGGAGAACGCGGCCGCGCCGCTGCTGGCGTTGGAGCTGGGCGGGCCGGTGCTGCTGGGATTCGTTGCGGCCGTGGCGTTCGCGACGATTCTGGCGGTGGTCGCCGGTCTGACCATCACCGCGTCGGCGTCGTTCGCGCACGACGTGTACGCCAATGTCATCAAGCGCGGCAGCGGTGAGGGCAAGGTGCACGAGGTGCGGGTCGCGCGGATCACCGCGGTGGTGATCGGGGCGCTGGCCATCGTGGGCGGCATTCTGGCTAAGAACCAGAATGTGGCGTTCCTGGTGGCGCTGGCGTTCGCGGTGGCGGCCTCGGCAAACCTACCGACCATTTTGTACTCGCTGTTCTGGCGACGCTTCAATACGGCGGGCGCGCTGTGGAGCATCTACGGCGGGCTGGCGGTCACCGTCGTGTTGATCGTGTTCTCCCCGGCGGTCTCCGGGGCACCCAGCGCCATGATCAAATCCCATGACTTCCACTGGTTCCCGCTGTCGAACCCCGGGCTGGTGTCCATCCCGGTTTCGTTCGCTCTGGGCTGGCTGGGAACGATCTTGTCGAAGGAACGCGACGATTCCAAGTACGCCGAGATACAGGTGCGGTCACTGACCGGCGTCGGAGCGGAAAAGGCTGTGCAACAGTAAAGTCCGATTAAAATGGCGAAAAGTTAGCTGAAAGGCGTTTCGGAATTACAAGATCAACTATTTGAAGATCAAAAATACTGGCCCGCAACGAGGTTGGGCTGTGTATGCTATTGATCATGCACAGCCCCACTACGAGGTGGGATGACGGCAAGGCGGTGTCGTATTGGACCTCAACAG
This sequence comes from Nocardia sp. JMUB6875, assembly GCF_041154655.1. Classification (NCBI taxonomy): domain Bacteria; kingdom Bacillati; phylum Actinomycetota; class Actinomycetes; order Mycobacteriales; family Nocardiaceae; genus Nocardia; species Nocardia sp. JMUB6875. The sequence continues at coordinate 3,323 of NZ_BAAFGR010000007.1, read as the reverse complement.
GCTCCGGATGCGCAGAGCGACTGCTATCGCAATCGCTTTCGGCATACTGGCATTGATGGTCACAGGGGCGTTCGATCGATTGTTGCTGGGTGTTTTCATAACCACCGGACTGGTACTCGGTTGGGTTAATGCCCGGCTCACCTGGATGGCGATTGTCCGCATCACCGATGCGGAAACTCCCAGCAAACAAAAGCTGGCGCTGTCCTCGGCATCGCGCCTGGTGATTCTGACCGGATTGTCGATTCTGGTGGCGTTCCTGACCCGTCCCTACGGCGTCGGAATCTTCTTCGGGCTGGCCCTCTTTCAATTGATCTTGGTACTGCATACCGTTCTGCCCGAGGTGAAAGGGCTTCGACAGCAATCATGAGCATTCCCGTTGCCTCTCTTGCCCATCTTCCGGCTCTGCTGGCCGCCGAGGAGTCCTCGGGTGAGTCCAAGATCCACGTCGGTGAGCACGCCCAGGCGCATCTGTGGGGCATGACCTTCAATGTGGACACCATCGTGTCCACCGGGGTCGCCGCGCTGATCGTGCTGGGGCTGTCCTTCTACCTGCGCGCCAAGATCACCTCAGGCGTCCCCAACGGCGTTCAGCTGTTCTTCGAGGCCGTCACGGTCCAGATGCGCAATCAGGTGGAGACGGCGATCGGCATGCGGATCGCGCCGTTCGTGCTGCCGCTGGCGGTCACGCTGTTCACCTTCATCCTGCTGTCGAACTGGTTGTCGGTCTTGCCCGTTCAGTACGGTTCGGGGGAATTGATCGCGCCGCCGGCGTCCGATTTCAACTTCACGCTCTCGCTGGCGCTGTTCGTATTCCTGCTCTACCACGCCGCGGGCGCGTGGCGGCGCGGGCCGGGCGGGCACGTGAAGCAATTGCTCAAGGGGCACACCGGGTGGGGCCCCATGGTTTTCATCAATGTGGTCGAGGAAATCGCCAAACCGCTGTCGCTGTCGCTGCGACTATTCGGCAACATGTTCGCCGGCGGCGTCATGGTTTCGGTGATCACCTTGTTCCCGTTCTGGATCAGCTGGGGTCCGAATGCCATCTGGAAGATCTTCGACCTGTTCGTCGGAGCCATTCAGGCGTTCATTTTCGCCCTGCTGACCATCCTCTACTTCAGCCAGTCGATGTCGCTGGAGAGTGAAAACCACTGAGCCGCTCGGCGACTCAGGGCTAACCTTTTGCAAAAGGAAGTGAAAAAATGGCAGATCCAGCAACCGCGAGTATCGTCCAGGGCGCTCTCATCGGCGGCGGCATCATTCTGGCGGGCGGTGCCATCGGCGCGGGAATCGGTGACGGTCTGGCCGGCGCCGCGTTGATCAACGGCGTGACCCGGCAGCCCGAGGCCGAAGGCCGACTGCGCGTGAACTTCTTCCTGACCGTCGGTCTGGTCGAAGCGGCATACTTCATCAATCTAGCGTTCATGGCCCTGTTCGTATTCGCTACTCCCGGTAAGTAGACGTCATCATGTCTCCCAGAACAGATGTGGAGGCCGCGGGGAACTTCCTGGTCCCCAACGGCACCTTCTTCGCCGAGTTATTGATCTTCCTGATCGTGCTCGCGGTCATCTGGTTCTTCGTGGTTCCGCCGATACGAAAAGTGCTGGCGGAGCGGGAGGCACGAGTCGAGGTCACGACGGCCACCGCCAAGGAAGCCAGCGAAACCTTCGCCGAAGCCGAGGCACGCTACGAATCCGCACTCGAGAAGGCCCGCACCGAAGCGGCCGACATCCGCAACCAGGCACGGGCGCAGGGGCGGGCCATTCTCGAGGAAATGCGTGGCGAGGCGCAGAAAGAGGCCGACCAGATCGTGGCCGAGTCCACGGCGCACCTGCGCGCCGAGGCCGACCAGGTGGCCGCCGAACTACGCGAAGCCGTCGAACCGCTCGCCCAGGACCTGGCCGGCCGGGTCCTCGGCAGCAACGATCGTGCCCGGACCAGCGCGGGCCAGCAGAGAGGACGGGGGTCGGAATGATCCTCACCAGTACCCATCTCGCCGAGGGTATCTATGACATTCGATTCGACTGGCCCGTCTTCTTCAGTCAGCTATTCGGATTCGCCGTCATCGTGTGGTTCTTCGCGAAATACGTTGTGCCACCGGTGAAGCGGATCATGACCAACGCCCAGAACCAGATCCGCCGGCAGCTCGAGGAGTCCGAGGCGGCAGCCGACCGCCTCGCCACCGCCAAGGCCGCCTACGACAACGCGGTAGCCGAGGCCCAGGCCGAACTCGACCGCATGCGCGAGGAGGCCCGCGCCGACGCCGACCGCATCATCATCCAGATGCGCGAAGCAGCCGCCGCCGAAGTAGAAAGAGTCCGCAAACAGGGCCGCGACCAAATCCTGCAATACCGCAGGCAAATGATCCGAGACCTCGAGGCGGACCTGGCAGCCGCCATGCTGGCCCTAACCGAGGAAAAGGTCCGCGAACAACTGGGTTCCCCCCAACAGCGAGCCGACAGCATCGACAAATTCCTCGAAGACCTCGAAGCCCTAGCCAACTCCGGCGAGGCCCGCAAACAACCCCAAACCGAACGCAAATAACCACCCGGGGGCCCAAACCCCCTGTCCCACAGTCGGGATCAGCCCTGGCCCGGATCATTCCCCACCCGATCCGGCCAAGGCTCCTCCCTGTCACCCACTCTCGCCACCGCAGATCCCCGGCTGGGTACAGTGCCGGGATGGCAGTCACTGTGGAAGCGCTGACCGAGATCGACGACGAGATTGTGGAGGCTTTCGGCAGACTGCTGCCCCAGCTGTCACAGACCGCCGAGCAGTTGGATCGAGAAGCGTTGGCGCGGGTGGTTTCCGGTGGGGCGACCACGGTGCTGATCGCCCGTAGCGACGGAAAGATCGTCGGGACATTGAGTTTGGTGATGTTTCCGATCCCGTCGGGACTTCGGGCGCGGGTTGAGGACGTCGTGGTCGACGATTCGGCTCGGGGGCAGGGTATTGGGGCGGCGTTGCTCGAGGAGGCCAAGACCCGAGCAGCGGCCGCTGGCGCGCGAACGTTGGATCTGACCTCCCGGGCGTCCAGGGTCGCAGCCAATCGCCTGTACGAGCGCTTGGGATTCCGGGCTCGCGAGTCTCAGGTTTATCGCTTCACTCCGGCCGACTGACCGCGACTAGCGTTCGTCGATTCGATTCGGGTGATTCTTCGGGCTCAGGCGGGTTTGCGGCTGGTTAGGCAGTAGGGCTGGCCTGTTGGGTCGGACATGACTATCCAGTGTTTGCCGCGGTTGGTGCGTGAGGCGCCGAGTTTTTCGTGCCAGGCGGCGGTGGCTTCGATGTCTGTGCAGGCCAGGTCGGGGTGGGCTGTGGTGGGG
>NZ_BAAFGR010000006.1:0-89693 GCF_041154655.1 Nocardia sp. JMUB6875 | reverse complement strand
TAGGCCAGAACTGGAAGCCCGGTAACGGGTGTAGGTGACTGGTACTAATAGGCCGAGGACTTACCAACAAAGAAGCTACGCGTCCACTGTGCAGTATCTGAAACAACACACAGACCCTCTGCGTGAGGGTGTGGATAGTTTCATAGAGTTACGGCGGCTATAGCGGTGGGGAAACGCCCGGTCCCATTCCGAACCCGGAAGCTAAGGCCACCTGCGCCGATGGTACTGCACTCGACAGGGTGTGGGAGAGTAGGACACCGCCGGAACATCATTCGCGAAACCCCCTGACTTCGGTCAGGGGGTTTCTGCGTTTCCGGGGCAGGCTTGGCCTTTCTCCAGCTCAGAGCATGTGGAGAGCGGTGCTCTTGACTCGGTGCGGAGATTCTGTGACCATTGGTCAAAACAGAGAGCACCGATCTCGGAGTAGTCATGATCAGCACCGCCTGGACCGCCGCCAACCTGACCCTCGCTTTCTTGTTGGAACTCGTGGCTGTCGGTGCACTGACCTACTGGGGCGTGCGCACCGGCCGCGGCCGCACCGCGAAGATTCTGCTGGGCGTGGGCATGGCGGTGGCCGCCGTGGCGCTCTGGGGCATGTTCGCGGCACCGCAGGCGAGCTACTCGATTCCCGTTGCCGCGGTGGTCACCAAGGTCGCGGTCTTCGGTGGCGCATCCGCCGGGCTCTGGCAGCTGGGCCACCGGGCGGCCGCCATCGGCTTCCCGGTCCTGGTGGTCGCCAATCTCGCGGCGATCCACTTCGGTCACCTCTCGTTCGGATCACCGCCGAGGCCGGTTGGGCCGCTGGGAAATTCACGCGACAGCGCGAACGTTGCACTGTTACGTTCACACCACTCGACAAGCAGGAAGGGGCCGATCATGCGGGAGTCTCGCACCATCGTCGTGGCCCGTTCGCGCTTCGAGGTGATCCTGGTGTCTTCGCCGGCTCGGTGCCGGCTGCGCGGCCGGTACTGAGTACCCCCGGACGTTCCTGATCGTCCCGGGGAATCGCGCTGTTCTGTACCAGATCAGCACGAAGGACGTATGACCGTGCGTACCAATGTTTCTCGAACCAATCTGGCTGCCGTTCGCAACCTCGGAATTCTCGCGCATGTCGACGCGGGCAAGACCACGGTGACCGAACGCATGCTGTTCCTCACCGGGATCACCCACAAGCGCGGCGAGGTGCACGACGGCACCACCGTCACCGATTTCGATCCACAGGAACGCGATCGGGGCATCACCATCTTCGCGGCGGCCGTGAGCTGCGCCTGGGCCGGGCACCGGCTCGCCGTCATCGATACCCCGGGGCACGTCGACTTCTCCGACGAGGTCGAGCGTTCCCTGCGTGTATTGGACGGCGCCGTAGCCGTTTTCGACGCCGTCGCGGGCGTCGAGCCGCAGAGCGAATCCGTGTGGCGGCGCGCCGACCGCTACGGCGTGCCGCGCATCGCGTTCGTCAACAAGATGGATCGCGCCGGGGCCGACCTGACGGCCGCCGTCGCCTCGATTCGCGAACGGCTGCACCCGGTTCCGCTGCTCGTGCAGCTACCGGTCTACAGCGACGAGGTATTCACCGGTGTCGTGGACCTCGTCCGCCTGCGGTCCCTGCAGTGGGACGGCGGGGTCGTCGAGGGCCCGGTGCCCGAACATCTCGCGGCGGACGTGGACCGCCACCGGCGTGAGCTGGAAGAGGTGGTGGCGGAACGGCATTCGGCGGCGCTCGAGGAGTTCGTCGAACGCTCCGGGCTGTCCGCCGACACCCTGACCGCCGCGCTGCGGGAGTTGACCCTCTCCGGCGAGGTGGTGCCGGTGCTGTGCGGCGCGGCCTACCGCGATATCGGCGTCGAGCCGCTGCTCGACGCCGTCGTCGCCTACCTGCCGTCGCCGCTCGACCGGCCCGCGGTCGGCAGCGACGACGACCAGCGCACCGCGGATCCGGCGGAACCGCTTGCGGCACTGGCGTTCAAGGTGCACGCCACGCCGACCGGGCGGCTCACCTTCGTCCGCGTCTATTCGGGCGTCCTGGCCAAGGGCGACACCGTGCTGGACACGGGCACCGGACGCCGCGAGCGGATCGCGCGCATCCTGCGGGTGCAGGCGGACCGGCACGAGGAGGTGGCGGCCGCGGTGGCGGGCGACATCGTCGCACTGGTCGGGCCCAAGGCAGTCCGGGTCGGCGCGACCCTGTGCGCGCCGGACGCGCCGGTCCAGCTGGAGCCCCCGGCTCCGACCGAACCGGTGATGTCGGTGGCGGTCGAGGCGCGCACCGGCGCCGAGACCGAGAAGCTGGCGCTCGCGCTGGCCCGCATCGCCGACGAGGACCCGTCCCTCACGGTGCGGACCGATCCGGAGACCGGGCAGACGCTGCTGGCCGGTCTGGGCGAGTTGCATCTCGAGGTCGTGGTGGAGAAGCTGCGCCGCGACCGCGGGCTGAGCGTGACGGTGGGCAGGCCGCAGGTGGCGTATCGCGAGACCGTGGTGCGCGGCGTGCGGGGTCTGGTGTACCGGCACGTCAAGCAGGACGGCGGGTCCGGGCAGTGGGCGCACATCGTGCTCGACGTGCAACCGCTGAACGAATCCGAGGCCGGGGCAACCGGTTTCGAGTTCGAGTCGGCGGTGGTCGGCGGCCGGGTGCCCGCGGAGTTCGTCCGCGCGGTGGAGGCCGGCTGCCGCGACGCCCTGGCCGAGGGCCCGCTCGCGGGTCATCCGGTCACCGGCGTGCGGGTCACGCTCACCGACGGTGCGACGCATTCGAAGGATTCGTCGGACCTGGCCTTCCGCACCGCCGGTCGGCTCGGCATGCGGGAAGCCTTGCGCGCCAGTGCCATGGCGGTACTGGAACCGCTGGCGGAGGTGACCGCCACGGTGCCGGAGGACCATGTCGGCGCGGTGCTCGGTGATCTCGCGGCCCGGCGCGGCCGGGTCACGGGTTCGGTCACCCGGACCGGGACCGTGGTGCTCACCGCCACGGTTCCGCTGGCCGAACTGTTCGGCTACGCAACGCGTTTGCGCAGCCGGACGCAGGGCCGGGGCACGTTCACCACGCGCCCGCTCGGCTACGCCCTCGCGCCCTAACGGGCGAACGGAGCCGGTGGCGGCGACACCTTGATGTCGTCCGCCACCGGCTTCCGGTGTGCGGGTTCCACCGAAAGGGGTTGATTGTTGTCGCGACTACAGTTACTGTTGTCGCAACAACAGATTTCCTCGATTGGAGATGGTCCCGATGATGTACTCGTTCACCGAAGCAGCCGTGATCAAGGGCGATATCGACAAGATCTGGGCGGTCGCCACCGATGTCGCCCGCTGGTCCGACTGGGATCCGCACGAGGAGAAGTCCCGCATCGACGGCGAATTCGCGGCCGGTACCAAGGGCTGGGTCAAGCCGAAGGGCGCCCCCGCCGGGCCGTTCACCATTGTGGCCGTGGAGCCCGGGAAGTCGTGGACCAGTGAGGCGGGCATTCCGTTCGGCAAGCTGCGCGGGCACCGCACCTATGAGGCGCTCGGCCACGGCACCGTGCGGGTGGCGGAGAATGTGGAAGTCCACGGGCCCTTCGGGCCGTTGTTCAAGCTGATCTGGGAGAAGGCCATGCGCGCGGACATGCCGCTGACCTTCGCCGCATTGGAAGAGGAGGCGCTACGGCGTGGCTGAATCTCCGGGTAATTCGCGGGGCGTGCCGCGGGGTCCGCTCATGAGTCCGGGCTTCTGGCTGCACCACGCCGCGCTGGAATGGCGGGCCACCCTGGAACGCAACCTGCGCCCGCTCGGCCTCACCCCCACCCAGTTCAACCTGCTGGCCTCGGCGGGCTGGCTGAGCCGGGAGGGGGAGCTGCCGACCCAGCAGCAGGTGGCGGACATGTCCGGCTCGGATCGGATGATGGCGTCCAAGGTGATTCGCGGCCTGGAGGAGCGTGAACTGCTGGTCCGCCGCCCCGACCCGGCCGACGCCCGCGTACTGCGCATCGAACTCACCCCCGCCGGAAGGGAATTGGCCAGCAAGGGCGTCCGGACCGCCGTCGACACCGACGCCCAACTCTTCGGCGACGACGGCGATCTTCTACGCGAACACCTGAAACCGATAGCCGCGCACCGGCTTCCGGACTGATCAGGACTTGACCAGGATGGCGCGGGTGTAGAGCAGGCTGAAGCCCTGGCGCTGGACATTCTGCTGGGATTTCGAGCCGGGCTGGGTGGTGACCACCGCGATATCGCAGCCCGCCGCCGTGGCCTCGGCGAGGCGGACCGACAGCAGCGAGGACTGGACGCCGTGCCGTCGTTGCTCGGGATGCGTTGCCGCGCCGGTGAGTTGGGCGACGCCCTGCGACAGGCGCATGCTCGCGCCGCCCGCCACCTGTCCGTGGTATCGGGCCAGATAGCGTCGTACGCCCGCGGCGCTGGTCATATCCCGCACGGCGGCGGCAATGATGTCGGCGGGGAACTCCTCGTGGGAGGCCACACCCTGGGTGTCGGGGGTCGCGAAACCGGTCGCGACCACGTCCAGCCAGACGTCGAATTCGGCCTCGTCGCTGTGCCGCACGTCGACCCCGTCGGCGACGATCGCCGCCCGGGCGTCGCCGAGCTCGATCCCGAGGACGTTCTCGAACGACACCAGCCGGTACCCGCGCCCGGTGAGCAGTTCGCCGATGCCCGGATCGCCGAGCTGCGAGATCTCGGCTTGCACCGGCGTCTTCCGTTCCGCGAACAACCGCTCGATCTCCTCGAGCTCGGCTTCCCCGGGTATCCCGTCGAAGCCGAGCCCGGCCACCTTGTTCAGTGGCGACCCGTCCTCCGCGAAGGAGGCCACCCCGCCCGCGATCGGAATCACGAATCCGGCGTCCGCCCCGTGCCGGGCCGCGGCGGCCCCGCTGCTCTTGGCGATCAGCTCCGCCTCGACCCGCTCGATACGGGCGGCCAACTCCACTCCACAGAACAGCGTTCCGGCACTTTGCATGGCTTCGACCATAGGGCGCGCCCGTGCCCGAGTCGCGGCATCTTCGGGCGCGGCTAGGGTCTTCAGGCGTGGCTGGTGATCATTCGAGCGGGCTGGTGGTCGGGTTCGACCTGGATATGACGCTGATCGATTCGCGGCCGGGGATCGCCGCGGTGTGGGATGCGGTGGCGGCGCGGACGGGGGTGGCGATCGATTCGGAGTTGGTGGTGTCGCGGCTCGGGCCACCGTTGGCGGTGGAGGCGGCCGAGTGGTTTCCCGAGCACGAGGTGCCGGGGATCGTGGCCATGTATCGGGAGTTCTATCCGGAGCTCGCGGTGCACGCCTCGGAGCATCTGCCGGGGGTGGTCGACGCGTTGGCCGCGGTGCACGGGGCCGGCGGGCGGGTGCTGGTGATCACCGCCAAGAACGGGCCGCACGCGCAATTGCATCTCGATCACCTCGGGCTGGAGGTCGACGAACTGGTCGGCGGGGCCTGGGCGGAGGAGAAGGGGGAGGTGCTGCGTGAGCGCGGGGCCTCGATCTATGTCGGCGATCATCTCGGGGATATTCGCGCGGCGAAGGTGGCCGACGCGGTGTCGGTCGCGGTGACCACCGGGCCCTACTCGGCCGAGGAATTGTCGGCCGCCGGTGCGGATGTGGTGCTGCGCGATCTGACCGGATTCCCGGCCTGGCTCACCGCGCACCTCGCCGCCTAGCTCGATTCGAGTGCCGCCCTTGGCATCAGGGTGAGCGCAACGGTGTTCGCGGCGACGGTCCCCGGCTACCTTTCGGCCAATGAGCAAGATCTTGTCCCGGTCGCGTGGTTTCAGCCGGGTTGCGGTAGGTATGACGGCTGCGGCCCTGGTGGCGGTGCTGGCCTCGGCCTGCTCCAACGATTCGTCCGGAAGCGGTTCGGACACCGTCTATTTCGGCGTCTCGGGGCCGAAGACCGGCAACTCCGCCGAGTACGGCCGGCTCTGGCAGCAGGGCTTCGATCTGGCGCTGGACGAGATCAATGCCGCGGGCGGGATCAATGGCAAGAAGGTCGCGCTGAAATGGGAGGATTCGCAATCGGATCCGAAGCAGACGGTGCCCATCGCGACCAAGTTCGTCGGCGATCAGTCGATCATCGCCGAGCTGGGTGACTTCTCCTCGCCCGCCTCCATCGCGGCCTCGCCGGTGTACAACCGCGGCAAGCTGGTGCAGTACGGGTTCACCAACTCCTCGGTGGACTTCACCAAGGGCGGCGACTACTCGTGGAGCCCGTCCATCACCTTGGACGTGTACCAGGAGCGCAATGCCGAATGGGTGCGCTCCAAGGCCAAGAAGGTGTCGGTGGTCTACCTCGAAACCGACTGGGGCAAGCAGGCTTTCAAGTTCTTCGAGCAGTTCGCCAAGGAGAAGGGCATCGAGATCGCCTACTCCTCTTCGATCCTGCCGGACTCGCAGGACTTCCGGCCGGTGCTGATCAAGGGCCGCGACGCCAACCCGGAGGCGTTCGTGCACCTGGGCTACGGCCCGGACGGCGCGCTGGTGGTCAAGCAGCTGCGTGATGTCGGCTTCAACGGCCAGTTCTTCGGCGGCCAGAACACCCCGCAGTTCATCGACCTGGCGGGCAAGGCGGCCGAGGGCGACATCGTGAACGGCGTGTTCACCCCGTCGGATCCGAGCCCGAAGGTGCAGAGCTTCGTCACCAAGTTCCGGGCCAAGTTCAATACCGATCCGGGCGACTTCAACGTCTACGCCTACGACGCGCTCTACGCGCTGGTGAAGGCCGCGAAGTCCGGCGGCGCGACCCGCGAGGGCGTGCTGAAGGGCCTGCGCGAGGTGAAGGACTTCGACGGAATCGGCCTGGGCACCTTCGCCTTCGATCAGCAGACGCGCCGCCCGAGCGGCGTGAAGCCGATCGAGCTGGTGCTGCAGAACGGCAAGTTCGTGCCGGTCGGAAGCAATAAGTAGATGCTCGACACGCTCATCGCGGGTCTGGTCCACGGCAATGCGTACGCGCTCATCGCCGTGGGCATCACCCTGATCTTCGGGGTCAGCAATGTCATCAACTTCGCGCACGGCTCGATCTTCGCGTTCGGCTCGGTGCTGGGCTGGTGGCTGATCGCCCAGCACGGGGTGCCGTGGTGGGTGGCGCTGGTGATCGTGGTGGCGGTGACGGCGCTGGTCGGTGTGGCCATCGACGTGCTCGCAGTGCGGCCGTTGCGGCGCGCCCCGGCCATCGCGGCGCTGCTGGCGACGGTGGCGGTCGGGCTGATCATCGAGAACGTGGTGGCGCTGGTGTTCGGGCCGGACACCCGGCCGTTCCCACAGGTGTTGCCCACCAACAATATTCGGCTGGGCGGGGTGCGATTGGGCACCTCGGACGTGGTCATGTTCGCCATTACCCTCACGGTGATGGCGGGACTCTGGGCGTTCCTGCGCTACAGCCGCCACGGTCTGGCCATTCGCGCCACGGCGCAGGATCCCGATGCGGCCGCGCAGATGGGTATCGGCGTGGGCCGGGTGCAGTCGCTGGCCTTCGCCATCGCGTCCGGATTGGGCGGGCTGGCAGGCATTTTCGTGGGTCTCTACAACTCGAACATCTCGCCGACCAGCGGCGGCATCGTCGGCATGACCGGGTTCGTGGCAGCGACCATCGGCGGGCTCGGCTCGATTCCGGGCGCGGTGCTCGGCGGGTTCGTGCTCGGACTGGTGGAGGCGTTCGGCATCTACTGGTTCGGTGACGGCTACCGGGACCTGATCACCTTCGGACTGCTGGTGGTGTTCCTGGTGCTGCGACCCGGCGGTCTGCTGGCGCGGCCGCCCGCCATCGAATCCGAGCCCATGACCGGCACGTTCCTCGGCGCGGGCCGGGAGTTGAAGATTCGCCGATGGCACGCGCTGGTGGCGTTGGCCGTTGCGGGAGTGGCGATTCCGCTGTTCGCCGACGATTACAGCCTCTCGGTCGGTACCCAGATCCTGGCCTACGCGATCATCGCGGTGTCCATGACGCTGGTGGCCGGATCCGCCGGGCAGCTGGCGATCGGGCAGGCGGGCCCGATCGCGATCGGCGCGTATACCTCCGCGGTGCTGACGGTTTCGCACGGCTGGGCGTTCCTGCCCGCCATCGTGGTCGCGGGCCTGGTCGCGGCCGTCGTGTCCTCGGTGCTGGCCGCGCCGCTGTGGCGGCTGGGCGGGCACTACGTGGCCATCGCGACCTTGGGCATCGGCATCGTGACGGTGGCGATCATTCGCAACTGGGAGCCGGTGACCCGGGGCAGCTACGGCATCTTCGGCATCCCCGCGCCGAAGCTCTTCGGCTACGAATTCACCACGCACGCACAGATATTCCGGCTGGAGCTGGCGGTGCTGGCGATCGTGCTGGCGGTGATCGTCGGGGTGCAGCGGTCCCGGCTCGGGACGGCCATCCGGGCCATCGGCGCCGACGAGGTGGCCGCGCGTTCGGCCGGGGTGCCGGTGCGCGACTACAAGGCGCTGGCCTTCGCGCTGGCCGCCTTCTTCTCCGGCATCGGCGGCGCGCTGCTGGCGCACCAGTACTCCTACATCGATCCGACCGTGTTCAATCTGCCCATGTCGCTGCTGGTGGTGACGATCCTGGTGCTGGGCGGTACGGCCTCGCCCTACGGCGCGGTGCTGGGCGCGGTGGTGCTGATCGGGGTGCCGGAGGCGCTGCGGCTCGCGCCGTCGTGGCGAATCGTGTTGTACGGCTTGGTGCTGCTGGCCGTGGTGCGGTTCCGGCCGCAGGGAATTCTGGTGAGGAGGGAACGTGTCGCAGTCGACGCCTGAGGTGGAAGCGGTACTGAGGGTGAACGGGCTGCGGCGTGCCTTCGGTGGTGTGCGGGCCGTGGACGGGGTCGAATTCTCGATCGCGCCCGGCGAATTCGTCTCGATCATCGGCCCCAACGGATCTGGGAAGTCGACGACGGTCAATCTGATCTCCGGGGTGCTGAAGCCCGACGCCGGTGAAGTACTGGTGCGCGGCAAGCGGATTCGCCCGGGCGCTCCGGAGGCGGCCGCCGCGGCGGGCATCGCACGGACCTTCCAGAACGGACGCGTCTTCGGCAATATGACCGTCCGCGAGAACGTGGACGTCGGCCTCCAGACGACGCTGCGCGCCTCCCGGCCGCTGCGGTTACTGGCGAATATCCCGGTGCTGCGGTGGGTTTCGCTGCTCGCCGAGCTCGCGGTGGCGCTGGTGCCGACCCCCGCGGCCCGTGCCGAGCGCCGGGAGTCGGCGGCCCGGATCGACGCGCAGGTGGCCCGGTTCTCCGAACGCCTCGGTCCGCGCGTCGACCACCCGGCCTACACGCTGTCCTACGCCAACCGCCGCCGCACCGAGATCGCCCGGGCGCTGGCGCTGGAACCCGATCTGCTGCTGCTCGACGAGCCAGCGGCGGGCATGAACCAGACCGAGACCGCCGAGATCGGCAGGCAGCTGGCCGAATTGAAGGCGCAGGGCCAGACCGTGCTGCTGGTGGAGCACAAGATGGACCTGGTCCACGACCTCTCGGACCGGGTGCTGGTCCTCGACGAGGGCCGGATCATCGCCGAGGGCACCCCCGACGAGGTGCTCGCCGACCCGCGCGTGATCGAGGCCTACCTCGGGACCAGCCGCGTGCACGGAAAGGTGGCCGTGGATGTCTGACGGCTTCGACGAGAACGCCACGCCCATCCTCGAATTCGAGAACGTGGTGGTGCACTACGGCCCGTCCCGGGCCCTGGACGAGGTGTCGCTGAAGGTCCGCCCCGGCGAGATCGTCTCCCTGCTCGGCGGCAATGCCTCCGGCAAGTCGACCACCATGAAAACCGCACTGGGCCTGCTGAAGCCGACCTCGGGCACGGTCCGGATCGACGGCGTCGACGTGAGCGCCACCCCGCCCGCGACCCGCATCCGGGCCGGCCTGGCCTCGGTGCCGGAGGCCCGCCGCGTCTTCCCGGCCATGACCGTGGAGGAGAACCTCTTCGTCGGCGGCTACATCCGCCGGGAGCGCCGCGCGGTGCTGGCCGCCCGCGCCGCCGAACTCTTCGAGCACTTCCCGCGCCTGGCCGAGCGCCGCACCCAGCGGGCGGGCACGCTCTCCGGCGGTGAGCAGCAGATGCTGGCCTTCGCCCGCGCGCTCATGAGCAAACCCCGCCTGATCTGCATGGACGAGCCCACCATGGGATTGTCGCCGCTGTTCGTGGATCGGGTGCTGGACGAGATCGCCCGGCTCAATCGGGAGCTGGGCCTGGCCATCCTGATCGTGGAACAGCAGGCGGAACTGGCACTGAGCATCGCGCACACCGCCAATGTGCTGCGCACCGGGCGCATCGTGCTGCACGGCCCGGCCGCGGAGCTCGTCGGCGACCCGGCCGTGCGCGACGCCTACCTCGGAAAGGTGACCGTATGACCCCGCAACGGCTCGGCTTCTTCACCCGCCTGGTCCGCACCGACCCCGCCGAGACCGCGGCCACGGTGTACCGCCAGGCGCTCGAGCAGATCGACCTGGCCGAACGCCTCGGCTACCAGACCGCGTGGGTGGCACAGCACCACCTGGATCCGGCCGAGGGCGGACTGCCGTCGCCGTTCGTGTTCCTCGCCCACGCGGCCGCCCGGTTCCCGCGGATTCGCTTCGGGACCGCCATCGTGACGCTGGCGCTGGAGGATCCGATCCGGGTGGCCGAGGACGCGGCCGTACTGGACGAACTGTCGGGCGGGCGACTGGAACTGGGCTTCGGCGCGGGCGGATCACGGCACGCCTTCGAGCTTTTCGAACTGGGCGACGCCGATCGGCAGCGGGTCTACGCCGACAAGCTCGCGAAAGTCACCGGGGCACTGGGCGGGGAGCCGCTGGTCGGCGATCGGACCCTGAACCCGCCCGCCCCCGGGCTGCGGGATCGGTTGTGGCAGGCCACGTTCTCCGCTGGTGGAGCCGAGCGGGCCGGGCGCGCCGGGGACGGTCTGCTGCTGTCCAAGGCCCAGCCGCGTGATCCGGCCGCGCCCGACGCCACCCTGTGGGAGATCCAGCAGCCGCTGGTGGACGCCTACCTCGATGCGCTGCCCTCCGGTGCGACACCGCGAATCGGCGCGTCCCGAGGTGTTTTCGTGGCCGACGACCATGACGAGGCCGTCGAGCTGGCCGAGCGCGGCGCGGCCCGATTCCTGGATCAGCTGGGCCGCAACGGCGGTCCCGAAGGGACGAACACCATCGCCGAGGTGCTGCGCGACATCTACTACGGCACCCCCGACGAGGTCGCCGCGCGGCTGGCCGCCGACTCGGCCCTGCGGCACGCCACCGACTTCATCGTGCAGGCGCATCCGGTCGATCCCGGGCACGCCGCCACCTCGCGTTCCATCGAACTCATCGCCACCAAGGTTGCGCCGCAACTGGGTTGGCGAGCCGACGAAAGGAATCAGTTGTGACAACGGACGTCATCGACGCCGTGCTCGGGGAGCGCGCGGAATCGGTGCGCGCGCTGCGGGCGGTGCGCCCGGCGGTGGTCGAGCACACGCAGGGGGTGTACTCGGCGTTGCTGGACGGTGAGGCGAGCGCGAGCATCGGCCGCGAACGCCTGGTAGCGGCGGCCGTGGCGGTGGCCGAGCTGGCGGGCGCGCCGGAACTGGCCGCGCATTACGCGTCGCTGGGAACCGTTCCGGCCGAGGGCGATCCGGTGCTGGCGGCGATCCTGCGCCATGCCGCGCGGGTGACCACCTCGCCCGCCGCCGTGACCCGGGCGGATATCGACGCGCTGGCCGCGGCCGGTCTGGACGAGCGCGACATCGTGACGGTGGCGCAGCTCATCGGATTCGTGCACTTCCAGGTCCGGCTGCTGGCCGGGCTCGAATTGATCGGAACCGACCCGGAGGGAAGTGCCGAGCATGAGTGAAGTGCGCAGCGTCGAAACATCGCGACGCCCAAAGGGATTCACCCAGGATCAGCTGGATTGGGTGCCGTGGGTGGAGCCCATCGCGCTGGCCGACGCGGACGACGAGCAGCGGCCCCTGCTCGAGGGCGATCGGGGCATCGGCCCGTATTTCCGGCTACTCGCGCGCAACGCCGCGGTGCTGGCCCACCGCAGCGCCAATGACAAAGAGATCTTCTATGGCCGCGAGGGTCTGGCCCGGGCCGAGCGCGAACTCGCGGCGACCGTTACCTCCCGGCACAACGGCTGCGAATACTGCGCCTCCGTTCATTCTCGTTTCACTTCGGCGCTGTCCAAGCGGCCCGCGGATGTCCAGCGGTTGCTGGACGAGGGCAATGACGTCCGGATCGACGAAACCTGGGACGCGGTCATCGATTTCGTGGACGCGCTGGCCGCGAATCCGCCCCGCGCGCACGCCGGGCACCTGAAACGCCTGCGGGAGCTGGGATTCGGCGATATCGAGCTGCACGATCTGGTGTTGTCCACCGCCTCGTTCTCCTGGGCCAACCGGCTCATGCTCACCCTCGGTGAGCCGGAGGTGCCGGCGGTTGTCAGCACTGTCTAGCGGTCTCTGGAAATAATTCTAGAAAGTTCATCCGAAATCTTCCCAGGGTGGGGATCGGCTCGGTATCGTTCCGATGGCAAACAGTCAGTGACGGCACTGGCAATCTGTTGGATCGGAGCACCACCATGACGAACTTCCTTTCGGATGTTCTAGTCCAGACCATCCTGAAGCTGCTGCAGACCGGTTCCTCGAGCCTTTCCGCCAAGTAGCGCAACGAGCGCCATCTTTCGGCTACTGCGCGGAAGCCGAATCGATGACGAAGGGCCTGATCTTTGACGAGGGGATCGGGCCCTTTTTCGTGCCCGCGGCAGGTCGCTGCTCCCGGCAGTCGGGACTCGTGCTTGCCTCGCACCGGAGCGACACGCGAAATTTATACTAAAAATCTCCTCGAAAAGTATTCCGTCCAGTTCCGCTGCTCTGTATCGTGTTGAACGGCAAACGATCAGTGACTTTCGGGTCAATGCGACATCGGGCCGCGAGTCTCCCCCCGGACGCGCGTCCCGAACCCGGGACGGTTCCCCTGCCTATACCCACCGTCCCGGGTGCGCCGCACTGCCCGAAGTCACTGAGCCAACTTTCGGCTAACGCGCGGTAAGTCGAAGGTGCAAACGAAGGGCCCGATCCATGACGAGGGGATCGGGCCCTTCGGTATTGTCTGGCGCAATGTCACAGGAAACGAACGCGGGAAGAATGTACGCCGGGCAGCCCGTAGAAGACCGGCAGCGGCAGCGTCGTGCGCGTTTTCTGGAGTCCGGGCTCACGGTGTTCGCGCGCGACGGATACGCCAATAGTTCCGTCGGGGCCATCTGTAAGGACGCCGGCCTCTCCTCGAGGCAGTTCTACGAGGAGTTCACCGGACGCGAATCGCTGCTGCTCGAGCTCTACGAGCAGATCGATCGCGAATCCCGGGAAGCCGTGGCGGCCACCATCGCCGAGCACTCCGACGCCAGCGCCATCGACATCATCGACGCCGCGGTCCGCGCCTATATCGAGTCCATCGGGCGAGATCCGCGCAAGGCCAGAGTCGCGCTCGTCGAAGTCGTCGGCGCGGGACCCAAGGTGGAGAAGTTCCGCCTGGAGCTGCGGCGCGCCTGGGGCGCGCTGCTGGCCAGTGCCGCCGAGGATGCCGCGCTGCACGGTGAAATCCCGCCCGGTGACTACGAAATGCGCGTACTCGCCATCATCGGCGCGGTGAACTACGTGGTGGACGCCTGGAGCGGTTCGGAACCGCGCCAGCCGCTCGACGACGTCATCCGCGTCCTGCGCCGCGTCATCATGGGTGCGGTCAGCGCCTGACTCCACCGCCGCCCCCGTTCGAACCTCCCCCATCCGACTCCCTTTCGCGCCCGTCCGCCTCGCGGACGGGCGCGATTTTTACGGGTAGCGTGCCGATCATGGAGACGGTGCCGATTCAGATGCCCGACGGGACCACCGTGCCGGTGCGGATGATTCCGGCGAAAGGCCCACACCGGCATCCGATTACGGCTGACACACCGAGGCCCGTGGTCGTAATCGTTCCGGGACTGGGGGTTCCGGGGGAGTTCTATTCACTGTTCGGGAAGCCCTTGGCGGACCGGGGTTTCGACGTGGCGCTGCTGGAGATCCGCGGAAACGGGGACAGTAAACCCAAACCCGGCGCGGCGAGCCAATTCGGTTACCACGAACTGGTCGCCGTGGACTTCCCGGCGATGTTCGAGGCGGTCCGCGAACGCTTTCCGGACAGCACGCCGTATCTGCTCGGGCACAGCATGGGCGGGCAGCTCGGGGTCATGTACGCCGCCCGGATTCGTGGACGGCTGGGCGGGCTCATCCTCGTCGCCTCTGGGACGCCCCACCACCGCGGATATTCGGGCCTGGCCGCGCTCGGCAGCGCGGCGCTCTCGCTGACCGCCCCGCTGGCCGGGTTCTGGCCCGGCGACACCGTCACCGCGGGCGGGTTCGGGCGGCAGTCGAAGGTGCTCATCGCCGACTGGGCGCGACTGGCCCGCACCGGCAAATTCCAGCCCGCCGGGGCCGATATCGATTACGAGGAGCGCATCGCGCGGCTGAAGCTGCCGGTGCTGTCGATCACCCTGCGCGGCGATGAGCTGACCCCGCAGCGCTCGGCGCGGCAATTGCTCGCCAAAATGCCGAACGCCGACATCACCACCTGGCACAACCCGGACTCGCTCGGGCACAACGGGTGGATCAGCGATCCCGGCTCTACCCTCGACTACGTCGAAAAGTGGCTCCGGGACCGCTGATTCGCGGTCGGCGGAATTCGGTGGCTCGCTACAGCGACCGGGACCGGGGTGCGGTCATCTTCTCCGGGCTGAGCAGCTCGTCCAGTTCGTCCTTGGTCATGGCGCCGCGTTCCAGCACCAGCTCGTAGACGCTGCCGCCGGTCTTCAACGCCTCCTTGGCGATCGAGGCCGACTGCTCGTAACCCAGCTTCGGCACCAGCGCGGTGACCAGGCCGATGCTGTGGTTGACCAGTTCCCGGCAGTGCTCCCGGTTGGCGGTGATGCCGACGACGCAGCGGGTGGTCAGGGTGATGGCCGCGTTGCGCAGCATCATGGTGCCCATCAGCAGGTCGTAGGCCATGATCGGCTCGGCCATGTTGAGTTCGAGCTGGCTGGCCTCGGCGGCCATGGTGACGGTCATGTCGTAGCCGATGAGCTGGAAACAGACCTGCGACACCACTTCCGGGATGACCGGGTTCACCTTGCCGGGCATGATCGACGAACCCGGCTGCATGGGCGGCAGATTGATCTCGCCCAGACCCGCGCGCGGGCCCGAGGACAGCAGCCGCAGATCGTTGCAGATCTTCGACAGCTGCACCGCGGCGCGCTTGAGCGTGGCGGAGATGGCGACGAAATCGCCGGAGTCCTGGGTGGCTTCGACCAGGTTCTCCGCCTGGACGATCGGCAGCCCGGTGACCTGGGCCAGCTTGGCGGTGACCAGTTCGGCGTAGCCGGGCGGGCTGGTGATGCCGGTGCCGATGGCGGTCGCGCCCATGTTCATCGCCAGCAGATCCTGCGAGATGCGCAGCAGGTGGGTGATGGCCTCACCGATCATCACCGCGTACGCGCCGAACTCCTGGCCCAGCGTCATCGGCACCGCGTCCTGCAGCTGGGTGCGGCCCATCTTGATGACATCGCTGAACTCGGCGGCCTTGGCCTGCAACGCGGTTCGCAGTTCGCCCAGCGCCGCGACGGCGTTCTGCAGCGACAGGTAGACGCCGAGCTTCACCGAGGTCGGGTAGACGTCGTTGGTGGACTGCGAGCAGTTCACGTCGTCGTTGGGATGCAGGAACTGGTACTCGCCCTTGTGGTGGCCCATGAGCTCGAGGCCGCGGTTGGCGATCACCTCGTTGGCGTTCATATTGGTCGAGGTGCCCGCGCCGCCCTGCACCATGTCGACGATGAAGTCCTCGCGCAGCTTGCCGGCCAGGATCTCGTCGCAGGCCCCGACGATGGCGTCGCGCTTGGCCTCGGTGATCGAGCCGAGCTCCGCATTGGCAAGCGCCGCCGCCTTTTTCACGTAGGCCAGGGCGTGCACGAGATCGCCGAACTTGCGCAGTTTGATGCCCGAGATCGGGAAGTTCTCGACCGCGCGCAGGGTCTGCACGCCGTAGTAGGCCTCCGACGGGATCTCGCGCTCGCCGAGCGAATCGTGCTCGGTGCGGATACCGCCCAGCGGACGGGACGCGGCCTGCATGGCCGACAGCTGTTCGGACACGCTGCGTAGGCGCTGGCTGATGAGCTGGGCCACCCGGCCCACCATGCGGTAGTAGCGCGCGGGATCCTCGGCGGCGATCTGGCGCATGGTGTCTCGGGAGACGGTGAGCACGACCGCGCCCGGTTTGGTGCGGGCGGTGGCGGCGTGCGGGCCGTCGTCGAGCAGCCCGACCTCGCCCAGCAGGCTGCCGGGGCCGTAGTGGCCCACCACGGTTTCGTGTCCGGTCAGGCCGACGAAGACCTCGACCTCGCCCTCGGTGATGATGCCCAGCCATTCGCGCGGCGTCGCCTCGTGGAAGAGCACCGCGCCGGGCGCGAACTCCCGGCGTTCGGCCTGTTTGGCGAGGGCACGCACATCATCCGGGTCGAGGCCGGTGGCGGTGGCGGTGGTCTTGATCAATTCGTCCAGCTGGCCCACATCGACTCCTCGTCCGGAAGGGAGGTGCTTGGTTCAGGACATCCAACACCGGCAAACAAACCGCAATCTTTCCGCGTTCGCCGGATATCTTTCAAGAGCGACTTGGTAACAGCATGCCCGGACACCACCACCTACTAGCCGAACAGGCGGGTCGACGATGGTCAAGATGCTGCTCGAACTGGCCGTCATGCTGGCCATCATCATGATCGGATCCCGGGTCGGAGGCATCGGACTCGGTGTCTGGGGTGGTATCGGCGTCTTCGCGCTGGCGACCATCTTCGGGGTCGAACCGACCGTGCCGCCGGTGGACGTGCTCCTCATCATCCTGTCGGTGGTGGTGGCCGCGGCGACCATGGAGGCCGCGGGCGGCGTCGACTACATGGTGCGAATCGCCGAGCGGATAATTCGCAGCAACCCCAAGCGCATTACCTTCGTGGCGCCGCTGGTGACTTACGCCTTCACCGTCGGCGCGGGCACCGGGCATCTGCTCTACCCGCTGCTGCCGGTCATCCACGAGGTGGCGCGCGAGGGCGGAATCCGGCCGGAGCGGCCGATTTCCATCGCCACCATCGCCAATCAGATCGCCATCGTGGCCAGCCCGGTCTCCGCGTCCACGGCCGCCTCGGTGGTGATCTTCGGGCCCGACGGCTGGTCCATCGTCAAGATCCTGGCCATCACCGTGCCGTCCACGCTCATCGGTTCCATGGTCGGCGCGCTGTCGGTGCTCCGGCTCGGCAAGGACCTCGACGACGATCCGGAATATCAGCGGCGGCTGGCGGCGGGGGAGATCCCGCCCATCGACCCGAGCCATGCCGACCGGGCGCCGCTGCCGCCGCGGGCCTCCTGGTCGGCGGGCATCTTCCTGCTCGGCGTGATCGCCATCGTGGTCTCCGGCGCGTTCCCGAGCCTGCGGCCGGACGTGCACGGCACCGACGGCAAGGTCGACGCGCTGGCCATGCCGTACGCCATCGAGGTGCTCATGCTCGCGACCGCCGCGGTGATCATGGTGCTGTGCAAGGTCGACGCCGCCCGGGTGCCCGGCATGCCGGTGGCCAAGGCGGGTCTGGTGGCGCTGGTCGGGGTGTTCGGATTGGCCTGGCTCGGTGACTCTTTCGTCGAGGCCAACAAGACGCTGATCGTCGACAAGCTCGGCAATATCGCCAAGGACTACCCGTGGACCTTCGCCATCATCGTGACCCTGGTGGCGGCGCTCATCCTGAGCCAGGCCGCGACCACGAAGACGATGATGCCGCTGGGCATCGCCCTGGGCATACCGTCGGCGCAGCTGGTGGCCATGCTGCCCGCGGTCGCGGCGCTGTTCATCCTGCCGGTGTATCCGACCTCCATCGCGGCGGTGAACTTCGACCTGAGCGGGACGACCCACTTCGGCAAGTACGTGCTCAACCACTCGTTCATGCGTCCCGGTCTGGTCACCCTGGTCGCCTCCATCGCCATCGGCTACGGGCTGGCGGCGGTCATCGGCTGAGCGCCGCGCGTCACTGCTTCATGAGCTGCTGGGCGAAGAACTCGTAGACCAGCGCGGCCTGGAAGGCCGACTGCTTGTTGTCGGCCGCGCCGCCGTGGCCGCCCTCGATGTTCTCGTAGTACCAGACGTCGTGGCCCTCGGATTCCAAGAGCGCGGCCATCTTTCGCGCATGGCCGGGGTGCACGCGGTCGTCGCGGGTGGAGGTGGTGAGCAGGATCGGCGGATACCGCCGGTCGGCGCTGGTGTTCTGGTACGGCGAGTACTTCGAGATGTACTCCCACTCCTCCGGCTTGTCCGGGTCGCCGTATTCGGCGATCCAGGACGCGCCCGCCAGCAGCAGGTGATAGCGCTTCATGTCCAGCAGCGGCACCTGGCACACGATGGCCCCGAACAGTTCCGGATACCGGGTCAGCATGACGCCCATGAGCAGGCCGCCGTTGCTGCCGCCGACCGCGCCCAGCTGCTCGTGGGTGGTGATGCCGCGGGCCACCAGGTCGCGGGCGATGGCCGCGAAATCCTCATAGGCCTTGTGCCGGTTGGCCTTCAGCACCGAGGTGTGCCACTCCGGGCCGTATTCGCCGCCGCCGCGGATATTGGTCATGACGTAGGTACCGCCGCGTTCCAGCCAGCCCATGCCGACCGCGCCGAAATAGCCCGGCGTGCGCGAGACCTCGAAGCCGCCGTAGCCGGACATGACGGTCGGGCCGGGCGCGCCCTTCCGATCACGGTGGCGGATCACGAAATACGGGATCTGGGTGCCGTCGTCGGAGGTGGCGAAGAACTGTTCGGTCTCCACGCCGTCGGCGTCGAAGAATTCCTGTTCCTGCTTGAGCACCTCCACACCGCCGCCCACCGAACCCCACATGAGGGTGGTCGGGCGAGTGAAACCACTGGTGGAGAGCATGAACTCGTCGCCGCCCTCGAGCCGGTCCAGATTGGTGACGCTGGTGGTGGCCATGCGCGGGGCGTCGGCCAGCGGTTCGCGGGTCCAGCCGTCGGGACCGGGGGTGAGCACGTAGAGCTTGGTCTGCACATCCTCGAGCGTGACGAGCATCAGGTGGTTCTCGGTCCAGCCGTAGCCGTGCAGCGCCGTATGCGCGTCCGGGGTGAACAGGACATCGAAATCCCGTGCACCGGAAAGGAATTCCTCGAAGTTTGTGGCCAGCAGCGAGCCCGAAGGATAGGTCGTGCCGTTCACCTCCCACGGCGACTTCAGCCGCACCAGCAGCAGCTCCTTGTACCAGGATTCGGTGGCGTCGCTGGGGACGTCGATGAAACGCAGGGTGCCGTCGGGCTCCAGCAGGTAGACCTCCTCGTTGAAGAAGTCGGTGGCTCGGCCCAGGAAGTGGCGCTCGTAGCCGGGGGTACGGTCGTAGCCCGCCGAGACGGCCACATCGGTGACCTCGCCCTCGTACACGAATTCCGCTGCCTCCAGCGGTGTTCCACGATGCCAGCGCTTCACCACGCGCGGGTAGCCGGAATCGGTGAGCGAGCCGGGGCCGAAATCGGTGCCGACGTACAGCGTGTCGTCATCGATCCACGCGAAGTCCGACTTGGCCTCCGGTAGATAGAACCCGCCGTCCTCGGGGGAGATGAAAGCCTTTGCCTCGATATCGAATTCGCGCACCACCTTGGCATCCGCGCCGCCGCGCGAGAGGCTGATCAGCGCCCGCCTCTGCTCCGGCCGCAACACCGCCGCGCTGCCCCATACCCAGTTCTCGTCCTCGGCCGCGGCCAGCGCGTCCAGATCGATGAGGATCTCCCACTCCGGATCCTGCTTGGCGTACTCGGCGAAGGTGGTGCGCCGCCACAGGCCCTTGGGGTGCTCGCGATCGCGCCAGTAGTTGTAGAGCCACGGGCCGCGCCGACCCGGGTACGCGATGCGGGTGTCGGTGTCGAGCATGGCGAGTACGCGCGCCTCGAGTTCGCCGAAGCGTTCCGAGGTGGCGAATCTCCGCTTCGCCACCTCATTACGCGCCTTCGCCCACTCCAGGGCGCGCTCGCCCTCGACCTCTTCGAGCCACAGGTACGGATCCGTCACGCTCTCTCCAACACCGGTCATGCCCTCATTGTTGCCGAGCCCCGCGTTCGCCGGTCGCGAACGTGTTGCCCGGGGTGCGGTGCCGGAGGGCCGCGTCAGCCGAGGCGCACCAGCATCTTTCCGGTGTTCGCTCCGGACAGCACGCCCAGGAACGCGGCGGGCGCCTGCTCGAGACCCTCGTAGACGGTCTCCCGGGCGCGCAGGGTGCCGTCGGCGAGCCAGCCCGCCGCCCGCCCGATGTATTCGCCGAACCTGGCGAGGTGACTGGTGACCAACATGCCGCGCAGCGTGATCTCCTTGGTGGCGGCCAGGTACAGATCCGGCGTGAACTCCGGTGCCGCACCGTTGTATCCGCTGATCGCGCCGACCAGGGCGATGCGGCCGCCCGGGCGCATGGCCTCGATGGCGACCTTCAGATGTTCGGCCCCGACGCCGTCGAGGTAGACGTCGATGCCCTCGGGCGCGGCGGCGGCCAGCTGCCCGCCCAGGTCGCCCGCGCGGTAGTCGACGGCCGCGTCGAAGCCGAATTCCTCGGTCAGCAGCCGGGTTTTCGCGGACCCGCCCGCCGAGCCGATCACCCGGCTCGCGCCGAGTTTGCGGGCGATCTGCCCGGCCACGCTGCCCACCGCGCCCGCCGCGGCCGAGACGAACACGACATCGCCGTCCCGGACCGGGGCGATCGTGGTCAGCGCCGCGTAGGCGGTCAGGCCGGGGGTGCCCAGCGCGCCGAGGTAGTGGTGTGGCTCGGCCAGGCCGGTATCGATCACGGTGGCTGTCTCGGCGTCCACCACCGCGAGCTCGCGCCAGCCCAGGAAGTGAGTCACGGTGGCCCCCACCGGAATCGCGGACGAGCGGGACTCGATCACCTCGCCCACCGCCGAACCCTCCAGCGCCTCACCGAGCCCGAACGGCGGGAGGTAGGACGGCTTGTCGTCCATGCGCCCGCGCATGTAGGGGTCCACCGACATCCAGGTGTTGCGGACCAGGATCTGGCCCTGCGCCAGCTCGGGCAGCGGGCGCTCCACGAGCGCGAAGTTCGCGGCCGTCGGCACGCCCTCGGGGCGGGCGGCCAGCTGAATCTCCCGGCCGGTACGGAGCTGAGTTGTCATGGCGCACAGTCCTTTTCGTTGCGGTGGGCCGGTATCCCGGCCCGTTGCCGACAACGTTAGGAACCGATCGCGCCCGCCCCCAGGTCCCGCGATGCCACCGCCCGGTCCGAATGCGCCAGTCCGGTCGGCGAGGTGCCGCGCCAGCGCCGGAACGCCTTGCGCAGGGCGCGATCGTCGGTGAATCCGAGCCGCGCGGCCACCGCCGCCGTCGAACGGCCCTCGGCCAGCAGGGTTTCGGCCCGCTCCGAGCGCAGCAGATCGACCTCGTACCGCCAGGTGGTGCCGTGGTCGGCGAGGCGGCGCTGCAGGGAGCGGCGGCTCACCAGCAGCCGCCGCGCCACGGCGTCCAGGGTGAGGTCGCCGTCGGCCAGGGCCGCGGCCAGGGCGGCGCGGAACGCCTCCAGCGGGCCGGGCAGGGCGCGCGAGCTCGCCAGCACCAGATCGGCATGACTGCGCAGCAGCTCGCCGAGCATCGGATCGGCGCGGTGCAGGGGCGCGGCGGCGTCGGCGGCGTGGAAGGTGATGCTGTCGGCGGGCGCGTCGAATTCGAGGTCGGTGGTGCCGAACGCCTCGGCCAGCGTCGAATGCCCTGGCGGCGCGGGTCCCCAGGGGTGCGGCGGCGGCCACGGCGATACCCGCGCCCGGGCCGGGTCGCAGGTGGGCGATCAACTCCCACAGGCGAATCAGGGAATCGAGCGGGATCCGGTTCAACCCGACGGCGAGCGCCTGCTCGTCCAGGCCGGGAATGCCCGCCAGTTGCCCGGGTTCGGCTCCGGCCTGCCGGGCGGCGTCGCGCACCAGGCGGATGAGCTGGGTCGAAACCGTGCGGTCGAGCGGATCCACCCGCCCCACAGTAGTGATCGCGCTCGTCCCACCGGTCGGTAGGATTGCGGCTTCGAAGCCCATCCGCGAGGAGGTTCGGTGTCGCCGCAACAACGTTCGCAGGCCGGCCGGCCGCGGCTGTGGGAACAGCACTGCTGCCTGCCGCTGCTGCCGACCGCGGATCTCACCGAGCTGACCCGGTATCCGCTCGGATCGTATCTATCGGTGAATATCGGATATTCGCCGCAATCCACCCGGGAGTCGCTGGAGCTGGTCACCCAGTTCCGGCGGGATGCCTTGACCGACGGGCGGTTCCGGCTCGTGCACAGCATCGAGGATGCCTGGCCGGAGACGCCGACCGCGGAGACCGAGTCCACGCTGGCGCTGGCCTTCGACCTGGAGGACTCCGGTCCGCTCGAGGGTGACCTCGACAATGTCGAGCTGTTCTACGAATTGGGGCTGCGGTCGCTGCTGCCCAGCTACAACTACGCCAACGCGGCCGGATGCGGCTGCCTCGATGCCAACGACACCGGGCTCACCGCGTACGGGCGGGAGCTGATCCGCAAGCTCAACGAGGTCGGGGTGTTCGCCGACGGATCGCACTGCTCGGTGCGGACCGGACTCGACATCGCCGAGACCACCACCGTGCCGATGATCTACAGCCACTCGAATTTCGCGGCGCTGTGGGCGCATCCGCGCAATATCACCGATGAGCAGGCCAAGGCGTGCGCGGCCACCGGGGGCGTGATCGGCATCAACGGCGTCGGAATCTTCCTGGGCCACAACGAGCCCGCGTCCCGGGCCGAGCGGGTCGCCGCCATGGCCGACCACGTCGTCTACGGCGTGGAGCTGCTGGGGATCGAGCACATCGGCATCTCGTCCGACTTCTCCTTCGACGGCGAGGAATTCAACGACGTCATCTTCGCCAGCCCGGAGAGCTTCTCCGAGGAGTACACCCGCTACGGCCGGTTGCAGTGGACTCCGCCGGAGGACCTGCTCGGTGAGTCGGACGTGCCGGGGCTGGACGAGGTGCTGGCCGCGCGCGGCTTCACCGAATCAGACCGGTCAGCCGTGTTCGGAGGCAATTTCGCGCGCGCGGCCCGGCAGGTGTGGCGCGATTAACGTGTTCCGCGTCTCACCCGAGCGGGGGATGGCTGAGTGAGCAACCGGTAACAGGTCTAGTCTCGACTGCGTGACTTCCCACTACGATGTCGTCGTTCTCGGCGCTGGTCCCGGCGGTTACGTCGCCGCGATCCGTGCCGCTCAACTCGGCCTGCGAACAGCGATCGTCGAGCAGAAATACTGGGGTGGCGTGTGCCT
The DNA here is from genome assembly GCF_041154655.1 of Nocardia sp. JMUB6875. Classification (NCBI taxonomy): domain Bacteria; kingdom Bacillati; phylum Actinomycetota; class Actinomycetes; order Mycobacteriales; family Nocardiaceae; genus Nocardia; species Nocardia sp. JMUB6875. The sequence continues at coordinate 66,373 of NZ_BAAFGR010000006.1, read as the reverse complement.
GAACGTGGGCTGCATTCCGTCCAAGGCGCTGCTGCGCAACGCCGAGCTCGCCCATATCTTCACCAAGGAAGCGAAGACCTTCGGTATCTCGGGTAACGCGACCTTCGACTTCGGCGCGGCGTTCGACCGCAGCCGCAAGGTCGCGGACGGCCGGGTCAAGGGCGTCCACTTCCTGATGAAGAAGAACAAGATCGACGAGTTCGACGGGAAGGGCACGTTCACCGGTCCGAAGTCGCTGTCGGTCGCGCTCACCAAGGGCGGCACCGAGGACATCACGTTCGACAACGTGATCATCGCCGCCGGCACCGAGACCAAGCTGCTGCCGGGCACCTCGCTGTCGGCCAATGTGGTCACCTACGAGGAGCAGATCCTCACCCGCGACCTGCCGGGCTCCATCCTCATCGTGGGTGCGGGCGCCATCGGCATGGAGTTCGGCTACGTCCTCAAGAACTACGGCGTGGACGTGCGCATCGTCGAATTCCTCGACCGCGCACTGCCGAACGAGGACGCCGACGTCTCCAAGGAGATCACCAAGGCGTACAAGAAGCTCGGCATCACCATCACCACCGGTGCGGCCGTGCAGTCCATCGACGACGACGGGTCGAAGGTCACCGTCGCCATCAAGGACAACAAGTCGGGTGCGATCGAGACCGTCACCGTCGACAAGGTGCTGCAGGCCGTCGGCTTCGCGCCGCGGGTGCAGGGCTACGGCCTCGAGGCCACCGGCGTGCAGCTCACCGATCGCGGCGCCATCGCCATCGACGACTACATGCGCACCAATGTCCCCGGCATCTACGCCATCGGTGACGTTACCGCCAAGCTGCAGCTCGCGCACGTCGCCGAGGCGCAGGGCGTGGTCGCCGCCGAGACCATCGCCGGTGCCGAGACCCAGGCGCTGGGCGACTACCGCATGATGCCGCGCGCCACCTTCTGCCAGCCGCAGGTCGCCTCCTTCGGCCTCACCGAGCAGCAGGCCCGCGACGAGGGCTACGACGTCAAGGTCGCCACCTTCCCGTTCACCGCCAACGGCAAGGCGCACGGCCTCGGCGACGCCCAGGGCTTCGTCAAGCTGGTCTCCGACGCCAAGTACGGAGAACTGCTGGGCGGCCACATGATCGGCCCGGACGTCTCCGAGCTGCTGCCCGAACTGACCCTGGCCCAGAAGTGGGACCTCACGGTCAACGAGGTGGCCCGCAACGTCCACACCCACCCGACCCTGTCGGAAGCGATTCAGGAAGCGATCCACGGCCTCGCGGGCCACATGATCAACTTCTGATTCTCGAACGAAGAAGCCCGGTGCCAGCGAAAAACGCTGACACCGGGCTTTTTTCGTAGATTCAATCTCCCAGGTGGAAGCGGCGGTGGAGGGCGTGGACGCGGTCGGTCAGTTCCGGGAAGGGGCCGGAGACCGGGATGCTCGGGGCTACTTCCCGGATGGCGAGGGGGCGGACCGGGCCCGTGGGGACGCCGAACTCGTTGAGCCACTCCAGGAGTTGGGCGGTGGAGGCGGCGTAGACGATGCGGCCGAGGCCGTTCCAGGCGTGGGCGGCCGAGCACATGGGGCAGTGTTCGCCGGAGGTGTAGACGGTGGCGGTGGCGCGTTCTTCGGGGGAGAGGTTCTCGCCCGCCCAGCGGGCGAGGTCGAATTCGGGGTGGCGGGTCTGGTCGCCGCCGGACACTCGATTGCGGTCTTCGGCCAGCACCTTGCCGTTCGCGTCCACCAGTAGCGATCCGAACGGTTCGTCGCCCGCGTCGAGCGCCTCCTCCGCCAGCTCCACACAGCGCTCCAAGTAGTGCAGATCGTCATCGGCGGACATGCGACTCCCTATTCACGGTGGTACTTGGTCTGGGCCTCGGTGATGGCGGAGATATTGGATTCGAGGATGTCGATGAGGCCGACGAGTTGGTCGGCGACCTTCGCGCCGAGGTCGGTGAGGGTGTACTCGACGACCGGCGGGATGGATTGCTGGACTTCGCGATTGACCATGCCGTCGCGTTCCAGGGTCTGCAGGGTTTGGGACAGCATGCGCTCGGAGATGCCGTCCACGCGGCGGCGCAGCGCGGAGAAGCGGTAGGGGCCCTCGCGCAGGGCGGCCAGGGCGAGCACGCCCCAGCGGCTGGCCACGTCCTGGAGCACGGGGCGCGAGGCGCAATTGCGGGCGAAGACGTCGGCCTCCAGCGTGGGGTCGACCGCATATGCCTGGTCGGGGGGCTGGGAGGTCATGAGATTCAGGTTACCTGTCATTCGGGTAGCGGTTTGGGAATGGGATGTGCTTACTATTAGTTAGTGCATGTCGAGAGTTCAGTTCATTCCCTGAAACCGTGGAGGAAGTCATGACCGTCGCAGTCACCGGAGCAAGCGGGCAGCTGGGTCGTCTCGTCGTCGAGGCGCTGTTGAAGGACGGATCGCAGCCGGTGGTGGCCGTGGTCCGCGATCCCGCCAAGGTGGCGGATCTGGCCGAGCGCGGCGTCGAGGTGCGGGCGGCGAGCTTCGACGATCCGGCCGCGCTGGAGCAGGCGTTCCAGGGCGTCGACCGGGTGCTGCTGATCTCCGGCAACGAGTTCGGCAAGCGGGTCGCCCAGCACACCAACGTGCTGCGCGCGGCCGAGGCGGCGGGCGTGAAACTGCTGGCCTACACCAGCATTCCGAAGGCCGACGCCAATCCGCTGATCCTGGCCCAGGAGCACATCGGCACCGAGGCGGTGCTGGCCGGGGCGAAGATCCCGACCACCGTGCTGCGCAACAGCTGGTACTGGGAGAACTACAACGGCGGCCTGGCCCACGCGGTCGAGTCCGGCACGCTCTACGGCGCGGCCCGCGACGGCAAGGTATCCGGCGCGGCCCGGGCCGATTACGCCGAGGCCGCGGCGCGCGTGCTCACCACCGACGGCCACGAGGGCAAGGTCTACGAGCTCGGCGGCGATGAGACCCTCACCTATGCCGAACTGGCGCAGGTGCTTTCGGAGGTCTCCGGCAAGCCGGTCGTCTACCAGGATCTGCCGCAGGCCGATTACGCCGCCGCGCTCGAGGGCGCGGGCCTGGATGCGGGCTACGCCGCGGTGCTGGCCGATGCCGACGCCGGTATCGCCGAGGGCATCCTGGCCGTCGACTCCGGCGACCTGCAGCGCCTGCTCGGCCGCCCGTCGACGCCGGTGGCCGAGGTCTTCCGCGCGGCCCTGGCCTGAGCATCGAGGACCGGCAGGCCCGCTAGTACCAGTTGTGGGCCTGCCAGAAGTCCCAGGCGGCGTTCGGGCTGCCGTAGCGGGCGACCATGTAGCGGTAGGCCCAGCGAATCTGGGTGAGCGGGTTGAACATCCAGTCCGGGCCCTCGCTGAACATCTTGTGCGCGGGCAGGGCCTGGGCCAGGCCGTAGGCGCCCGAGGTCGGGTTGATGGCGAAGACCTGCCAGTTGCTCTCGTGGGTGATGATCTGGTCGAACGAGGCCCACTGGTCGTCGGGGACGATGAAGCGGGACACCGTCTGCAGCGCCGGTTTCGAGTACCGCTGGGCGGTGCCGACCAGTTGCAGCAGACTGGCGGGATCCACCGGCAGCGCGGCCGGAATCTCGAGCGCATCGGCGATCGGGTTCGCGACCTCGGTGCGCGCGTCGGCGCTACCGGTCGCGACGGTCAGCGGGGTGAGGGCGGCCACGAGCAGTGCCAGCAGGGCGGCTCGTAGCGGTGGCTTCTTGGAGTCTCGAAAAGCGGGCAACGCCTGGTCCTTCCGTGTCGTCCCCCGTAACGCGAGCGGTCACAGCAAGCACGAAAAATCAGACCAATCTGTTTTCAGACGAACTGACGCTACGCCCTTTCAGTTCGCGGACAGAGGCGACACGCTGGTGGGCGACACGCTGGAAAAATGCCTGGTAAGAGCGAATTGCCGGAATCAGCGCGCCCGGCCGAGCAGCAATTCGCGCTCGGTCTCATTGGCCGTCAGCTCGGCCGCCCGGCCGAAAGCCGCCCGCGCCTCCGGATCTCGGCCCAGCTGTGCCAGCAGGTCCCCGCGCACCGCGTACAGCAGGTGGTAGCCCTCCAGCGCGCCCGCCGCGGCGATCGCGTCGACCAGTTCCAGTCCGGCCGCCGGACCGTGGACCTTGGCGACCGCGACCGCCCGGTTCAACTCCACCACCGGCGACGGAAACCGTTGCGCCAGAATCGCGTACAGTCCGGCGACGCGGCGCCAGTCGGTCTCCTCGGCGGTCGGGGCCATGGCGTGCACCGCCGCGATGGCGGCCTGCAGGGCGTAGCGCCCGGCCTCGCGGTCGCGGGTCCGGTTCAGGGTGTGCGCGCGGGCCAGGGCGGCGAAACCACGCTGGATGTAGAGCCGATTCCACCGGGAGCGATCCTGATCGGGCAGCAGCACCAGGCCGCTGTCGGATGCGCTGCGCGCACTGGTACGCGAAGCCTGGAGTTCGATCAGCGCCGCGAGCGCGTGCGCCTCCGGTTCGTCCGGGAGCAGGCCCGCCAGAATGCGCGCCAATCGCAGGGCGTCCTCGCACAATTCGGCGCGCACCCAGCGCTCGCCGGAGGTGGCCGTGTACCCCTCGTTGAAGATCAGGTAGATGACCTCGAGCACCGAGTCCAGCCGCGCGGTCAGCTCCGCGCCTTCGGGCACTTCGTAAGGGACCTTCTTGGCCGCGATGGTGCGCTTGGCGCGCACGATGCGTTGCGCCACGGTCGATTCCGGCACCAGATAGGCGCGCGCGATCTCGGTGGTGGTCAGGCCGCCGACCATGCGCAGGGTAAGCGCGGCCCGCGCGGGCGGCGTCAGCACGGGATGGCAGGCCGTGAAGATCATGCGCAGCAGATCGTCGGTGATGCCCGGCTCCGGCGCGGCCGGTTCTCCCTGCTCGATGATCGCCTGCCGCCCGAGCAACTCCAGCTTGCGCGCGAAGTTCGCATCGCGCCGAATGCGGTCCACGGCACGATGTTTCGCGGTCAGCATGAGCCAGCCGCCAGGATTGGGCGGAACGCCGTCGCGCGGCCACTGCTCCAACGCCGCGACCAGGGCGTCCTGCGCCAACTCCTCGGCGGTCGCGATATCCCCCACGATCCTGGTCAGCCCGGCGACCAGCTTGGGCCACTCGATCCGCCACGCCGCCTCCACCGCCCGCCGCGCCCGCTCGGTCTCGGGCCGGCCGGAGTTCACGCGCGCACCGTCCGGGGCGCGTGAACTCCTTGGGCGGGTGGGGGATTCAGTTCTGGCCGCCCTCGACCTTCCGCACCTCGACCTCGATGTCCCACTCCGGGCCGTGGACGCGCAGGAATCGGCTCGCCCATTCCACCGCCTCCTCCGTCGTTCGCGTCTGGAGTAGACAGTAGCCGCCGATGATCTCCTTGGACTCGGTGAACGGGCCGTCGAGAACGGTTTGCGCGCCGCCGGTCTGCCGGATGCGCACGGTCTCGTCGATGCCGAGGCCCGCGGTGTCCAGCAGCACGCCCGCCTTGGTCATCTCCTCGATGAGGGCGTCCATGTTCGCGAGCAGCTCCTCGCTCGGACCCTCCGGGGCCTGGTTGGGGTCCAGGCGAATCAGCACCATGTGTCGCATTTTTCGATCCTCTCTCTAGGCGACCGCGTAGCGGACGTAAACAGCGCCGGAGTCGAAGGACTTCGTCTCCAGCAGGGCCAGCTTGGTCTCGAACTTCGCCGGGAACAGCGGGGTGCCCGCGCCGATCGTGACGGGGTGGATGACCAGCCGGTACTCGTCGATGAGCCCGTTGTCGGCGAACCAGTGCACCAGGGTGGGGCTGCCGTAGATGACCAGCGCGCCACCGTCTTCCGCCTTCAGTTCCGCGATCCGCGCCGCCGCGTCCGCGCCGATGATCCGGGTGTTGTTCCAGCCCGGCTCCTCGAGCGTGGTCGAGAATACGAGCTTGTCGATCTTGGTGACCCATTCCGCGTGCTCGAGGTCGTGGGCGCCGGCCTCCGGATCGTTCGGGACCGTCGACCAGTGGTCGCGCATGCCCTCGAAGGTCTTGCGGCCGTAGACCGTGGTGCCCACATCGGTGCGGATGTGCCGGTCATGGAAGGTGGCGAGGTCCGGGCTGTAGCCGTGGGCCGTCCATTCCAATCCCATCCCGGTGTCGGAGGCCGCGAAGCCGTCGAGGGACATGTGCGAGAAAGCGACTACCTTGCGCATCGGATTTCCTTCCGTCGAGTCGTGGACCCTGGGTGGTCCTCACCTACTCCTCGAACGGGGTCGCCCGGAATCGACACACACGGCGAAAACTTTTTTCAGCGGTTCTCCATCAGACCCATTGGACCAGCTGGACGACGATGCCGTTGGGGTCGAGGGTCTGGAAGTAGCGCTCGCCCCACGGCTCGGTCTCGATGGGCGTCACGATCGGCACGCCCTCCTTGCGGACCCGTTCGTATTCGGCATCGATGTCGTCCACGACGAAGACGACCAGCAGGCCCTCGCCCGCGCTGCCCGCGATGCGCTCCGGCTTGAAGCTGCCCAGGCCGGTGCGCAGGTAGATGACATCGAATCCGGCGTCCGCGCGGGTGACGTTCACGAAGCCGTCCGCCGACATCTTCTCGGTGAAGCCGAAGTGGTCGACGAGGAACTTCGCGGAGGCGATCGGGTCGGACACGTTCAGGGAGATGGCGGAAGCGGTGATGTTCAAGGGTCCTCCTGGGTGGTGCCGATTAACTCTGTACTAAGTACGCTATACTTTGTACGCAAATTCCCGACGGGACGCAAAGTGAGGACCGTCACATCGATACGATCGGCGGCGGAGGTGAGCCGAATGGCCGGAAAAGGCGGGGAACGCAGCAGCGCGGGCGACCCGGTGCGCACGCTGGAATTGCTGTGGCGGGTGCCGGGATCCGGTGGACCCACGCGCGGACCCAAACAGCGCACCACGCTGGACGCCGTCATCGCGGCCGCGCTCGAGATCGCCGACGCCGAGGGGCTGGGCGCGCTCACCATGCGGTCGGTGGCGGCCAAACTGGGCATCACGCCCATGGCCACTTACACCTATGTGCCGGGCAAATCCGAACTGCTCGACCTCATGCTCGACACCGTCTACCAGCGCATGCCACGCCACGATCTGAGCGGAATGCCTTGGCGGGAACGGGTTTCCACCATCGCCGCCGAGAATCGCGAACTACTGGCCGCGCATCCGTGGGTGGCCTACCTGCCGACCACGCGACCGCCGCTGGGCCCGGGCGTGGCCGCGAAATACGACCACGAGCTGCGCGCCTTCGACGGTCTGGGCCTCGACGACCTGGAGATGGACGCCGCGCTCACCTACGTGCTCGGCTTCGTGACCTCGACCGCGCAGCTGGCCATCGACACCGCGCGGGCCGCGGCCGAGAGCGGTCAGTCCGACCGCGACTGGTGGGAGCGCGCCGCCCCGTTGCTCGCCCGGGTCTTCGATGCCGACCGCTATCCCCTGGCGGCCCGGGTCGGCGCGGTTGCCGGGCAGGCGCACGACAGTGCCTACAGCGCGGACCACGCCTACGAGTTCGGGCTGTCGCGGGTGCTGGACGGGTTGGCGGTATTGATCGAAAACCGCAGGCCCTGAGCGCCGTTTGACCGCGCGGACAATTTTCGCGGCACAGACCGATCGGGACGATGGTCTCAATTTCGCCGCGCGGACCCCTCGATCGCGGGCAGAATTCCAGCTATGCCGCGAGCAGCCCCGGCAATCGTTGCCGCCGAAACCTTCACGCGGGCAGCGCAGCCGGTGCTCCCCGTGGGCGACGGCCTGGTGCTGCGCCCGTGGCTGCGCCGCGACGGGCCCGAGGTGTACCTCGCCTTCCAGGACCCGGCCATCCGCCGCTGGCATGTGCGCACCGCCGACACCGTCGAGGAGGCGGGGGACTGGGTCGACTCCTGGGCGCGCTCCTGGACCGGAGGTTCGGCCGCGAATTGGGCTGTCGCCGACAGCCGTACCGGCCGCCTGATGGGCCGCGCCTCCCTGCACCACATGGAGCTCTGGCACGGCGAGGCCGAAATCGCCTACTGGGTGGTGCCCGCCGCCCGGGGCCGCGGCATCGCGCCCCGCGCGGTGGACGCCCTGGTCGGCTGGGCCTTCGAGGTGGCCGGATTCCACCGCCTCGAACTCCGCCATTCGGTGCACAACGCCCAATCCTGCCGGGTCGCACACAAATCCGGGTTCGTGCTGGAGGGCATCAATCGCAGCGCGGGCCTGCACGCAGACGGCTGGCACGACATGCACCTGCATGCCCGCCTGGCGCACCCCGCCGAACCGGCCTTCTCCCACCATCTCCCGGACGCCGCGGCCGTTCCGGAGGCGGCGACCCAGCCGGTCTACCGCCTCCGCCGCTGACCGTTCGCTAGTGGTCGGTCTGGATGCGCAGGGCGGTGATGGTGCTGGCCAGGCCCTCGTACTGGTTGGTGAGCAGCACGATTTCGATCAGGTGGCGTTCGTCGTAATGGGCGGCGAGGGCCTGCCAGGTGGCGTCGTCGAGGTCGCGGGTGGTGACGAGCTGGTCGACCGCGGTCAGCAGCGCGCGCTCCCGGTCGGTCCAGCCCGGGGCGGCCGGACCCTCCTTGATCCGGTCCAGGATCTCGGCGGTGACGCCCGCGCGGCGGCCCAGCCGGATGTGATGGTCCATCTCGTACTCGCATTGCCGCAGGTGAGCGACGCGGATGATGACCAGTTCCGACTCGTACCGGCGCAGCTTGCCGCCGGGCATGAGCCGCCCGGAGAAGTGCAGCCAGCCCCGGAACAGCCCGCCGGTGCGTCCCAGCGTGCTGAACAGATGCGCGTCCTCGGTACCGGCCGCACGCGAAAGCGCCTGCCAGACAACCCAGTTCACCGGCCCCAGCTCGCGCAACCGACCGGGGGCGATACGTGGCTTCATCGACACCATGGGTCCAGTCAACACCCTGTCCCAGTCACCCGCCAGGCCAGCGCGCGGGAGCGTTCATTCCCGCACGGCCTGGGCGAGTTTGGTGAGCTCCAGCGCGCGGCGGGCACGGGTCAGCACGTGCGCCCGCGAGCTGGTGAGGTGGGCCAGCAGCGTGCGCAGCGCGGTGTCGAGGTCGCCGCTCAGCAGGAATTCGGCGATGGCGATGTGGTCCTCGGCCATGGCGGCGATGCGTTCGGGGGTGGGCATGTCGAGGGCGCGGACCGGGCGGACCCGGGCCTGCACGGTGGAGAGCGCGTCCGCGAGCGCGGAGTTGCCCGCGGCCAGCAGCAGGGTGGTGTGGAACTGCTCGTCCGCGGCGATGAGGGCGGCGCCGGGCTCGGGCGGGTGTTCGCGGATTCTGCGCCAGGTCTCGAGCTCGCGCCGCACCGCGGTCATCTCGTGGAGGGTGGCCGTGGGCAGCGCGGAGCTCAGCGACGGGGTGGTCGAGGGGCTGGACGGGGTGGTCTGCAGGCGCTGGATTCCCCTGGCCTCCAGCACGATTCGGAGTTCGTAGAGGTCGCCGAGCTCATCGACCCGGGGGCGGTACGGGTAGAGGCCGTCGGGGTGGCGTTCCAGCAGGCCGTCGGCATAGAGGCGGGCCAGCGCCTCGCGGACGGGAGTGCGGGAGACGCCGTAGGACTCGGCGAGGCGTTCCTCGCCGAGGCGTTCGGTCGGCACCAGCACCCCGGCCGCGAGATCACGCTGGAGGGATCGGTAGACCCGCTCGGACAACGGAATACGCCCCCTGCGCGCGTTCACGTGTGTCCGATCAGATCGCCATGGCCAGGCGCACCGCGGATTCCGCGCCCGCGCCGCCCGCCCCCGAGGAGGTGATGCGGCCCGAACGCAGCACGTAGAACTGCTGCGCGGCCTGCAGGGCGAAACCGATGTGCTGCTCCACCAGCAGCACACTCAATCCGCCGCGTTCGGTCAGTTCGATGATGGTGCGCTCGATCTCGGCCACCACCGACGGCTGGATGCCCTCGGTCGGCTCGTCGAGGATCAGCAGCTTCGGCTCGGTGATCAAGGCGCGGGCGATGGCCAGCTGCTGGCGCTGGCCGCCGGAGAGCAGTCCGGCCTTGCGGGACAACAACTCCCGCAGCGCCGGGAACAGGTCCAGCGATTCGGCGATGAGTTCCTTGCCCCGCGCCCGGCCGTCGGCCACCACCTGCAGGTTCTCCATTGTGGACAGCTGTGGAAAACTCTGCTGCCCCTGCGGGACATAGGCGATGCCGCGCTTGACCCGCCGCGACGGGGACAGCTTGGTGATGTCGTCGCCGTCGAATCGGATCTTCCCGGACTTGGCGGGCAGCAGCCCCACCGCCGCGCGCAGCAGCGAGGTCTTCCCGGCCCCGTTGTGGCCCATGATGGCCGCGACGCCGTTCTCCGGAACCGTCAGGGACACACCGTGAATCACCTCGGTCCGGCCGTAGCCGGTGTGTAGGTCAGCGAGCTCCAGCATCGGCGGCCTCCTCTTGTTGGTCGGTGCTCGGCGGCAGTTCACCCGCCGCGGCGGTGCCGAGGTAGACCTCCTGCACCTTGGGATCGGCCTGCACGGCCTCGACGCTGCCCTCGCTGAGGACCTTGCCGCCGGCCAGCACCGTCACCGAGTTCGCGAACGCGCGCATGAAGTCCATATCGTGCTCGACGACGATCACCACGCGTTCGGACCCGATGCGGCGCAACAGGTTTCCGGTCTCCTCGCGCTCCTCGGCGCTCATGCCCGCGACCGGCTCGTCCAGCAGCAGCACCGAGGCGTTCTGCACCAGCAGCATGCCGATCTCGAGCCACTGCTTCTGCCCGTGCGCGAGCACCCCGGCGGGCTTGTCGCGCAACGCGGTCAGGCCGGTGATCTCCAGCGCCTCCTCAATGGCGGGCAGCACCGACTTGCGGCTGCGCAGCAGGGTGAGGGCGGAACGCCCGGCGCCCGCGGCGATATCGAGATTCTGTAGCACCGTGAGCTGTTCGAACACACTCGCGGTCTGGAAGGTGCGGCCCACGCCGAGGCGGGCGATCTGGTGCACCTTGCGGCCGATGAGCTCGGTGCCGCTCTTGCGGGCCGAACCGGTGGCCGGGGTGAGGCCGGTGATGGCGTCGATCAGGGTGGTCTTGCCCGCGCCATTGGGTCCGATGAGGAACCGCAGATCGCCGGACAGGACGGTGAGATCGACGTCGGTGACGGCCTTGAAGCCGTCGAAACTCACCGACAGCTTGCTGATTTCGAGATACTCGGCCATCAGGCTTCCACCTTCTCCTCGACCTCGGCGGACTGCTCCTCGACAACCTCGGCGGCCTCGGCCGATTCGACCGGCGCCGCCGGTGTTCCGGCCGCAGCCTCGGCGGGCCGCACCCGCTCCAGCAATTGCTTTGCCATGGGCCCGAATCCGGCCAGCCCGGCCGGAATGAACCCGACCACCACGATGAACAGCGCACCCTGGAAGTACGTCCACGCCGACGGGAAGTTCTCCGAGAACGTGGTCTGCGCCCAGGCCACACCCACCGCGCCCAGCACCGGCCCGAGCAGGGTGGTGCGGCCGCCGATGGCGACGCCGATCAGGAACGCGATGGACGGCACGACACCGATATCGGCGGGGGAGATGATGCCGACGATCGGGGTGAACAGCGCCCCCGCGATGCCCGCGAAGAACGCGGCCACCACATAGGCGACGATCTTGATATTGGCCGGGTCGTAGCCCAGGAAGCGCACCCGCTCCTCCTGATCACGCACGGCGACAAGCAGTTCGCCGTACCGGCTGCGCATGAGCTGGCGCGCCACGGCCACCACGATCAGCAGCGTCCCGGCCGCGATGAAGAACAGCATGCGCCGGTTCACCGGATCGTCCAGGCGGAAGCCGAAGAACGACCGGAAGTCGCTCAATCCGGTGAAGCCGCCGATGGTCTGCTGCCCGGTGAGCAGGATCGCCAGCGCCGCGGCCAGCGCCTGGCTCAGGATGGCGAAGTACGCGCCCTTGACCCGGCGCTTGAAGACACCGAAGCCGAGCACCGCCGCGATGGCCGCGGGCAGTATCAGAATCCCCAGGATCGCGACCGGCGCGGAGGCGAAAGGCTGCCAGTAGGATGGCAATTCGGGAACACCCGCGATCACCATGAACTCCGGCACATCCTCGTGCGCCTTGGCGGCGTCGGCCATCTGCATGTGCATGGCCATGATGTACGCGCCGATGCCGAAGAACACGCCCTGCCCGAGGGTGAGCATGCCGCCCCGGCCCCAGGCCAGGCCGATGCCGACGGCCACGATGGCGAAACAGAGGAACTTGGCCAGCAGGCTCAGCCGGAAATCGGTGAGCACGGCGGGCGCGAGGACGAACAGGACGACGGCGGCAATGGCGAAGCCGCCCAAGGCTTTCAAGGAAGAGTTGCCGTTGAGGCGCTGAATGACGGTCATGCCAGACTCCTCGTCCGGACGGTGAACAGACCCTGCGGGCGCGCCTGCAGGAAGATCACGACCACGATGAAGACGATCACCTTGGCGACCGTCGCGGTGGTCGAGTATTCGACGAACGAGTTCAGCAGGCCCATGGCGAAGGCCGCGATGACGGTGCCCTTGATCTGCCCGAGGCCGCCGATGACGACCACCAGGAAGGCGTCCACCAGATACGACTGCCCGATGGTGGGGCTGGTGGAGCCGATCAGTGTGAGCGCCACCCCGGCCACGGCCGCCAGGCCGGAGCCGATGAAGAACGTGCTGATATCGGTGAGACGCGAAGAGACGCCGGAGGTTTCGGCCAGGCTGCGGTTCTGCACCACGGCCCGGATGCGACGGCCCAGCGGCGTCGTCTTGAGCGCGGTGGCCAGCGCGATCACCGCCGCCACGGCCAGCACCATGATGAAGATGCGGGTCTTGGGCACCACGGTGCCCGCGATGGTGATGCCGCCGGTCAGCCAGTCCGGGGCGACCACGTTCTTGGCGGGCGCGCCGAAGATGTCGCGCACCGCCTGCTGCAGCACCAGCCCGACACCGAAGGTGACCAGCAGGGTGTCCAGCGGCCGGTCGTACATCCAGCGGATGAGCCCCATCTCCAGGGCCGCACCCAGCAGGCCGCCGACCAGGAAGCCGACGAACAGCGACACGATCAGCGCCACGCCCGTCGCCGAGATCAGCTGCTCCACAACGTAAGTCGTGTAACAACCGGCCATGATGAATTCGCCGTGCGCCATATTGATGACGCCCATCTGACCGAAGGTCAGCGACAGCCCCAACGCGGCGAGCAGCAGGATCGAGCCCAGGCTCAGTCCCGTGAACAGCTGTCCGACAGCGACGTCCATGTTCTGTACCTCTTGAGTTCTATTGGTGGAGAACGCCGTACGGCTGGTGCGGCCGCCGCGTCGTGAGAGCTCACGCGGTACCGCACCAGCCGCCCCTCATCGGCGGCCGCCGAGTTACTTGAGGCCCTTGGCCCAGTCGTAGTTCTTCAGGTACGGGTCCGGAGCGACCGCCTTGCCGGAGTCCCACACGGTGTAGATCAGGCCGTCGGGGTGGATCTCGCCGATGCGCGCGGTCTTGGTGATGTGGTGGTTGGAGCCGTCGATGGTGACGGTGCCCTCCGGCGCGTCGAAGCTGACGCCGTCGGCGGACTTCTGAATATCGGCCACCGCGAACGACTTCGCCTTCTCGACGGTGCTCTTCCACAGGAAGACCGAGGTGTAGGCGGCCTCCATCGGGTCGGAGGTGGGCTTGCCCGCGCCGTAGGCGGCCTTGTAGGCGGAGACGAACGCCTTGTTCTGCGGGGTGTCGACGGTCTGGTAGTAGTTCCAGGCGGTCAGCTGGCCCGCGACGTTCTGCACGCCGACGCCGCCGACCTCCTCCTCGGCGATGGACACCGAAACCACCGGCATATCAGCGGCTTTCAGGCCCGCGTTGGCGTACTCGCGGAAGAAGGCCACATTGGAGTCGCCGTTGAGGGTGTTGAACACCGCGCCCGCCTTGGAGCTGCGCACCTTGTTGACGATGGTGGAGAAGTCCGTCGAGCCCAGCGGCGCGTAGTCCTCGCCCTTGATCTCGATGCCGTTGGCCTTGGCGTACGCCTTGATCTCGCGGTTGGCGGTCTGCGGGAAGACGTAGTCCGAACCCACCAGGTAGAGGGAGGTGATGCCCTTCTGCTTCAGGTAGTCCAGCGCCGGGATGATCTGCTGGTTGGTGGTCGCGCCGGTGTAGAAGATGTTCTTGGAATCTTCCAGGCCCTCGTACTGGACGGGGTAGTACAGCAGCGAGTTCAGCGATTCGAACTTGGGCTTCATGGCCTTGCGCGACGCCGAGGTCCAGCCGCCGAAGACCGCGGCCACGCAGTCGGAGCTGATCAGCTTCTCGGCCTTCTCCGCGAAGGTCTTCGGATCGGACGCGCCGTCCTCGAGCACGATCTCGAGCTTCTTGCCCAGGACGCCGCCGGCGGCATTGATCTGGTCGACCGCCAGCTTGGTGGCATTGGCCACGGTGACCTCACTGATGGCCATGGTGCCGGTCAGCGAGTGCAGCGAGCCGATCTTGATGGTGTCCTTGGAGGTGTCCACGCAGGACTTGGCATTGGAGCCGGACGCGGAATCGCTGTCACGCGAACCACAACCGGCGACCATGACGGCGGACAACGCCAGTGCGGTGGGGATGGTGATCGCCTTCATCAGGCGGGAAGCCCTGTCCCGGCGGGAAGAGTCGTGCATGGGGGCGGATCCTTCACTTCACGATGTTCGGCGACGCCACATGCGCCGCTTGCGAATACCGCCGCGTATACAACGGCTGTATTCGTGAGACGGAACGGTAAACGGGAAGTGTTGCGCCGGAATGTCTCTCGATGAATGCCCGATTTCTGAGGTTTCCGGGGTGTGAATTTCTGCTCACGGCAACGGGATTCGTTCGATAGCATCGCCGTATCGCAGCAGTTCAGGGTGCATAAGAGCCTCTAGTCGAGGCTCGTGAAAGCCGGAGTCGACACGGGGTGGGCGGTGTGGAACCTCGAGTAAGGCGCACTGTCATGCGCCGCTGATTTTATACCACTGATTGGTGGTATAAATTGGTAGTATGTGCGCTATGGGCACCACGAAAGCCACCTTGTCCCTCGACAGCGCCGCCCTACTACTGGCCCGCCAGGCCGCCGAGCGGGAGGACATGAGTGTCTCCCAGTGGGTGTCACGGGCGATGCGGAACGAGATCCAGCGCAGCTACGCGGCTACCAGCGGTGGTGCCGCGGAGGCGGCCGAAGAGTGGGCCGAGCAGGAACGGTCGACCGCCCTGGGGCAGGAGGCACCCGATCATCATGCGTAAGGGCGACATCATTCACTACGGCGCCGAAGGCATGGCCAGACCGCGCATCGCCGTTCTGATCTCGTCGGACATCATCCTCGGTCGCGCTGACATCAGCCATGTTTCGGGCTTTGTGATCAGGGAGGTCGAGCACCCGGGGTTGCAGCATATGGACGTCTCCGGGTTCGGATTCATCGACGCGGCGACCCCGGAGCGGCTCTACCGAGGGTGGATCGGTGAGATAGTCGGCAATGTCGGTGACGCGGCATTGGAGACGATTGCTGCCCACCTGCGTATTGCGTTCGATCTGTAACTATCACAGCGTGTATCACGTCCGTGCCAGTCGATTTTGTCATTGAATGACGTACGGCGAGATCGAACTTCGGTGCTCGCTGATATCGAGTGATTTACCCAGCGGGGGGAAGGCGCGCTGTGGGCAGTTCGAGCGTTCGCAGACGCGGCAGCCCGCGCCGATCGGGGTGGCCTTCGGCTCGTTGAGATCCAGGCCGTCGGCGTAAACGGTGCGGCCCGCGTGGCGTAGTTCGCAGCCCAGGCCGATGGCGAAGGTCTTGCTGGGTTCGCCGTAGCGGGTGGCGCGGCGTTCGACGGTGCGGGCCACCCACAGGTATTTGCGGCCGTCGGGCATCTGGGCGATCTGGGTCATGATCTTCGCCGGATAGGCGAAGGTCTCGTAGACATTCCACAGCGGGCAGGTGCCGCCGCTGGAGGAGAAGTGGAAACCGGTGGCGGACTGGCGTTTCGACATATTGCCGGCGCGGTCCACCCGCACGAAGGAGAACGGGACGCCGCGCAGTTTCGGGCGCTGCAGCGTCGAGAGGCGGTGGCAGATGGTCTCGTAACTCTGGGTGAAGAACGCCGACAGCCGCTCGATGTCGTAGCGGAAATCCTCGGCCACCTCGTGGAAATGGGCGTACGGCAGCACGGTGGCGGCGGCGAAATAATTGGCCAGGCCCAGTTTCGCCAGGACGATCGATTCGTGGCCGGTGAAATTGCCCTCGGCCACCAGCTTTTCGATCAGATCGCCGCATTCCAGATAGGCGAGTTCGGCCGCCAGTTTGAATACCCGCTGCCCGCCGGAGAGATGCGGGGCGATTTCCAGGCGGCGCTGTTCGGGATCGTAACGGTGCAGCACGCCGTCGCCCAGATCGATGCGCTCCACGATCTGCACGCCGTGCGCGTCGGCCAGGCGGCGTGGGATCTCGCGTTTCAGGTCACCGCCGTGGAATCGCATGCGGTGGGTGAGTTCCTCGGCGGCGGTATCCAATTCGTGAATGTAGTTCTGCCGCTGATAGAAGTAGTCGCGCACTTCCTCGTGCGGTTTGGAGATGGCCGCCGAACCGCTGCCGTCGGCGAAGCGGTCCTCGGTGGCGGCGGCCAGCTGCGCGGTCGTATTCCGGTAGCGGCGGTGCATGTTCACCATGGCGCGCGCCAGACCCGGATGCGCGGAGACCATTTCTGCGATCTCCTGGGCGTCGGCCTCCACCCCGAGCTCCTGGTCCATCACGACCTCCTGGAGTTCGGCGATGAGCCGGGTGTCGTCCTGGGAGGAGAAGAAGCCGGCGTCGACGCCGAAGACTTCACTGATGCGCAGCAGGACCGGTACGGTGAGCGGGCGCACGTCGTGTTCGATCTGATTCAGATAGCTCGCGGAGATCTCGAGCTTCTTGGCCAGGGACACCTGACTCAGCCCGCGTTCGGTACGCAACTGGCGGAGCCGCGCGCCGACGAAAGTCTTGGCCATGCGACCGAGTTTATTGCCGCATTAGCATGCTTGCCAACGACGGGATTAGCATCGCTGCTGAGCTTTGGGTCACATCCTGTCGGTGGGCGGGGTTACCGTTCTGAAGTGCTCTTGTCCGAAGTGGTTGAGGCGTCGCGGGAGGTCCGGGCGACATCGTCCCGGAAGAACAAGATCAATATCTTCGCCGGGCTCCTGAAGCGGGCCGCGGCCGATGAATTGGCGCAGGTCGTCGCCTGGTTGTCCGGTGACCTCCTACAGGGCCGGATCGGGACCGGATGGCGGACGCTGACCGCGCTCGAGGTCGAGTCCGCGGCGGCGCCGACCTTGTCGGTCGACGATGTGGACAAATCCTTCGATCAGCTCGGTGAGATCACGGGCAGCGGATCGGCCGCGCGGCGGCAGGAATTGCTGGCGAGCCTGTTCGGTGCCGCGACGCGGGACGAACACGACTTCCTGCTGCGGCTGCTGACCGGGGAGATGCGGCAGGGTGCGCTGACCGCGATCGTCGCCGAGGCGGTGGCGGTCGCCTTCGAGGTGCCGATCGCGGCGGTGCGCCGGGCGCACATGCTGTCCGGGCGGCTGCCGGTCACCGCCGTCGCGGCGCGGACCGGCGGCGTCGCGGCGCTGGAGGCGTTCCGGCTCGAGGTCGGGCGGCCGATCCAGCCCATGCTGGCCTCGCCCGGCGCGACGCTCGACGAGGCCATGGCCGAATTCGGCGGCGAGGTCAGTGTCGAACACAAGATGGACGGTGCCCGCATCCAGGTGCACCGGGATGGTGATCGGGTGTGGGTGTTCACCCGGACGCTGCGCGAGATCACCGCCAGCGTGCCCGAATTGGTGGATCTGGTGCGGAAATTGGACTGCACCAGCGTGGTCCTCGACGGAGAAACCCTGGCGCTGAACGACTCCGGCCGCCCCCGCCCGTTCCAGGAGACCATGAGCCGCTTCGGCGCGGCCACCGCCCAGGAACTGCTGCTGCATCCGTACTTCTTCGACTGCCTGCACCGCGACGGCGTCGACCTGCTCGACGCGCCCCTGCGCGAGCGGCGCGCGGCCCTCACCGAAGTGGCCGGCGGCCTGAGCATTCCCGCCCTCATCGCCCCCGACGCCGAGGCGGCCGCCGAATACTTCGACGGCGCGCTGGCGGCGGGCCACGAGGGCATCATGATCAAATCCCTGGCCGCCCCCTACGCCGCGGGCCGCCGCGGCCGCGCCTGGCAGAAGATCAAACCCACCCACACCCTCGACCTCATCGTCCTGGGCGCGGAATGGGGCTACGGCCGCCGCACCGGCTACCTGTCCAACCTGCACCTCGGCGCCCGCGATCCGGAGGGCGGCGAACCGATCATGGTCGGCAAGACCTTCAAGGGCCTGACCGACGCCCTATTGCAGTGGCAGACCGCCGAATTCCCCCGCCACGAACGCGAACGCGACGGCACCACCGTCTACCTCTATCCCGAACTGGTCGTCGAGATCGCCCTCGACGGCGTCCAGACCAGCCCCCGGTATTCCGGCGGCGTGGCCCTGCGCTTCGCCCGCGTGGTCCGCTACCGCCCCGACAAGGAACCCGCCGACGCCGACACCATCGACACCATCCGCGCCCTACTCCCCGGCACGAAATAGATCTCCGAAGCCGATCTCACTCACAGCCGATTCACAGCTGGAATATGGGACGCTCCGAGCTTCTCGCTCCATGATTCAAAGGTCGATAGCCGATCGGACGGTTGTCAGGTGACGAGAGCTCAGGAACTGCCACCGCATCTCCCACGCGGAAATCCCTGTGTGATCGTGCCGTCCTGGTCGAAATCGACGGTGGATTGCGCATGGTCCACCTGTGTGGCCGGTGGTGCCCCGCCCCCTCGCCGGGCACCGCCGGCCGCGGTCAATTCCGTGGTCGTGCGGTCAGGATTCGTAGTCGTGGGTGCCCGTCAGATTGGGCAGTCTGCGCCGGCCCGCGGCCAGTTCACCCGCCAGATCCTCATAGGCGATGGCCAATTCGGTGAGCCGCTGGGCGGCATCGTGCATGGCGTCGTCGGGCGACATGGTCAAGGTCAGATAGGCCAGCGCGGAGAACTGGGCCAGCCGATCCACCACGGTCCCGACCGTCTCGGTGTGCAGGTGCGCGTCGCGCGCCGCCTTGGGCAGTTCGGCCGCCACCCAGCTGTCGATATCGTGCACCAGCCGGGCCCGGTCGTGGTCGATCCGGTCGACGCCGGCGGCGCTGGTGAGTCGTCGTTCGTGCAGGTCCGCGAGTAACCCGGCGCAGCGCAGCACCGGATGATCGTCGGGGGGCAGGCCGCGGCAGGCCTGCAGCAGCAGGTGTTTCGGTGGGAGCGGATGCACGGCCGACATACTGCCCCTCGAATATCTCCGAATGGCAACGACATTCGCGGACGACATTCGGTGCCACTTTGTCTTCCAGGGGTTGCATCCGGTGCCGTGACGTGCCGAGATGGTGGAGTGATCCTCACCGTTACCCTGAACCCCGCCTACGACATGACGTACCGGGTCGAGAATTTCGAGCGGGGACGAGCCCAGCGGGTGCGCTCGGTGGATCAACGGCTGGGCGGGCGCGGCATCAATGTCACCCGGGTGCTGAACCAGCTCGGCAAGTACGCGCGCGCCACCGGATTCGCCGATCATTCCTTCGCGGCCGCCGCCGAACTCGAGATGCCGGTGGATTTCGTGCACGCGCTGCCGTGGGTGCGGCGCACGGTGGTGATCAGCGAATCCGACGACGGCACCGCCACCGCGCTGTGGGAGCCCGGGCCCCGGGTCACCGAACCGCATGCCGTGGACCAGCTGCGGGTCCGGGTCGGGGGCCTGCTGTCGGACGTGAGCGGCCTGGTCATCGCCGGTTCCCTGCCCGGCGGCGTGAGTCAGGCGCTGCCCGCCGAGCTGGCCCGCACCGCGATCGCCGCGGGCGTGCCCACCATCTGCGACTTCGACGGTCAGGCGCTGGAATTGGCGGCGCGCGTGCCGGGCGTGGTGCTCACCCCCAATACCGATGAGCTGGAACGGCTCACCGGCCGCCCGGCGGGCACGATTCCCGAGATATTGGCCGCGGTCGAACCGCTGCTCGCCGACGGCCTCGGCGCGGTGGTGGTGACCCGCGGCGGTGCGGGCATGGTCGCGGTCACCCCGACCCGCGCCTGGACGGCCGCCCTGCCGAAACCGCTGGCGGGCAATCCCACCGGCGCGGGCGACGCCGCCGTGGCGGCCCTGATCGCCGGATTCGCCACCGAGCGCACGCCGGACTGGCCCACGCTGCTGGCCGACGCGGTCGCCACTTCCGCTGCGGCCGTGGTCATTCCGGTCGCCGGGGAGATCGACCGGGTGCTGCGCGACCGGCTGCTGCCCACGGTGCGGGTCACCGAACTGGAGTCGGTGGCCGCCAGGCCGTGAGCGCTGCGCCCCTCGCCGGTATGTGAACCGGACGGTCGGCGTGTGGTCGGGGGTTAGGGGGTCGTACGGGGTTAAGTTGGGGGAGTGTCCGACCTAGATACCCAGTCCGATCGCGGGCCGGGTGTGGACGACCGGTACCGGATGCCGCGGGTGGTGCGCGCGGCACAGATTCTCGCGCTCGGCATGGCCGGACTCGGAATCGTCTGCGTGGCTTCGCAGGGCTGGTTGTTCGGGGCATCAGCCGCCATACCGACCGCCGTGCCCTTCATCCCGGCCTTCCTGCTCGGACTGGTCGCGCTGACCTTCAATTCCGAGGGCCAAGGGGTACGGATCGGGGCGATCCTGGTGGCCGCCATGAATATGTTCTGGACGGTGCCGTCGATCACCGAGGGACGGCCACCCGGGCCGCTGGGGCCACTGGTGTCACTCGCCATGATCGTGTTGCTGTTCCGGAAGGAGGCCCGCGATTGGTTCGAACCCCCGACGTGGTGGTGAGCATCCGGTAATCGGTTCGAGCCTTCGGAAGTAACAACTACGAAATCTCGTCTGCCCATTTGCAATCTGCGTGCAATTCCCGGCCCTTACGGTTGCCCTATGAGTTCGGAAGTCGCCGCGGGAACGGGCATTCATATCAGCGGGTTGAGCAAGACCTTCCGCTCCGGGCGGCGTGAGGTGCAAGCACTCGTGGACGTCGATCTGCATACCGAGCAGGGCGCGTTCCTGTCGCTGCTCGGCCCCTCCGGCTGCGGGAAGTCCACGATCCTGCGCATTCTCGCGGATCTGGAGTCCCCCACCGCGGGCACCGCGAAGATCAATGGCGAGACCCCCGCCGAGCTGCGCCGCCGCCACGAGTTCGGGATCGCCTTCCAGGATTCGGCGCTGTTGCCGTGGCGCAGCGTGGAATCCAATATCAAGCTGCCGCTGCAGGTGGCGGGCCTGCCCGCGGACAAGGAACTGGTCGCCGATCTGATCCGGCTGGTCGGGCTGGACGGTTTCGAGAAGGCCAAGCCCGCGCAGCTGTCCGGCGGTATGCGGCAACGGGTTTCGATCGCCCGCGCGCTGGTGGTCAAGCCGACGGTGCTGCTGCTGGACGAACCCTTCGGCGCGCTCGACGATATGACCCGGCAGCGGCTGAACCTGGAACTGCTGCGCATCTGGACCGAGAAGCCCGCCACCACACTGATGGTCACCCACGGCATCGCCGAGGCCGTCTTCCTCTCCGATGTGGTGGCCGTGATGAGCCCGCGCCCCGGCCGGGTGGTGGAGGTCGTGGACATCGATCTGCCGCGGCCGCGCAAGCCCGAGATGATGCGCTCGCCGGAATTCCACAAGCTGCACGACTATCTGTCGGAGTTGCTGTTCGGGCGCACCGGCAAGGGCGGGGTGGCGTCGGAATGAGAGAACGACTACGGCTCACCCGGCTCGGCGGGCTGGCGGGCATCGCCGTGCTGCTGGCGGTGTGGACGCTGCTGGCCGAACTGCGCGTCGCGGGCGGCACGGTGCCGAGCCCGTGGAATGTGCTGCACACCATGTACACCGACGGCTGGGCGCTGTACGGCCCCAACTTCCGGGTCACCGCCTGGGGCGCGCTGCAGGGCTTCGCCTGGGGCAACGGCATGGCCATCGCGCTCGCGGTGCTGGTGGTGCTGATCCCGCCGATCGAGATGCTGGTCACCCAGCTGGCCATCCTCAGCTACTGCACGCCGCTGCTGGCGCTGGGGCCGATCATCCTGGTGGTGTTCGGCGGGCGCACGCCCACGGTGTTCCTGGCCGCCATGTACTGCTTCTTCACCACCATGGTCGGGACGGTGTCCGGGCTGCGGTCGGCCGATCGCACCAGCATGGATCTGGTGCGGGCCTACGGCGGCGGCCGCTGGCAGCGGCTGCGGCGGGTGCAGTTGATCGCGGCGCTGCCGAATACCTTGGCCGCCTTGAAGATCGCCGCGCCGTCCGCGGTGCTGGGTGCGATCATCGGCGAGTACCTGGGCGGGGTGGACAGCGGCATCGG
Source organism: Nocardia sp. JMUB6875 (assembly GCF_041154655.1). NCBI lineage: Bacteria > Bacillati > Actinomycetota > Actinomycetes > Mycobacteriales > Nocardiaceae > Nocardia > Nocardia sp. JMUB6875. The sequence continues at coordinate 44,058 of NZ_BAAFGR010000006.1, read as the reverse complement.
CGTCGCGCTGACCGCCGCGCAGACCGCCTACAACGTGCCGCGCACCTGGGGCATGGCGCTGGCCGCGGCCGCGTTGGCCGGGCTCGGCTACGCGGTCGTGGCGGTGGTGGCGCGGGTCGCGGTGCCGTGGACGCGGGCGGAGGCGTGAGAGGGATGGGCGCGAGCGTGACGAAGACCCTGAACGTGCTGCGGCCGATCGGCAGATTCCTGCTGCCGCTGCTGGTTTCGCTGATTCTGCTGGTGGCGCTGTGGTACGGCTTCCTGAAGCTGTACCCGCAGGTCGGGCTGGTCGGCAAGAGCCCGGGCGACGTCTGGAAGTACCTGGTGACGGGCCCGACCTCGGGCAATGCCCGCAAGGTGATCTTCGAGGAAATGCGAATCACCCTGCGGGACGCGCTCATCGGGTTCGGCTCCGGCATGGGCGCGGCGCTGGCGGTGGCCGCGCTGTTCATCGGGATCCCGGCGGTGGCGCAGGCGTTCATGCCGGTGGCCATGCTGCTGCGCTCGGTGCCGCTGGTGGCGATCACCCCGATCATCGTGCTGGTGTTCGGCCGCGGACTGGTGGGCGTCACCGTGATGGCGGCCATCGTGGTGTTCTTCCCGGCCCTGGTGATGATCATGACCGGATTGCGGTCCGCGCCACGCCAAGCCACGGAACTGGTGGTGGCCTACGGCGGCTCGACCTGGACGGCCATGCGCATGGTGTCGATTCCGGCAGCGCTGCCGTCGGTCTTCGCCGCCGCCCGCGTGTCGGTGCCCGGCGCGCTGATCGGTGCTCTGCTCGGCGAATGGCTGGGCAGCGGAACGGGATTGGGGGCCGGGCTGATCCGCGCCATCCCCACCTTCCAGTACAACCGGCTGTGGGCCTCGATCGCGCTGGTGACGGTGGTGTCGGTCTTCGCCTACGCGGTGGTCGGCGTGCTGGAGAACCTGGTGCTGGCGCGGTTCGCGCCGCAGCGGGACCGCGATTGAGCGCGCGAGTTAACCTGCCGCACACAAATACCCGCGGAAAAGCAAAATAAATGAAATCGAAACGGCCTACATTCGCCGGATGAGTGGTTTGTTTCGGCCGGGTCCGGCCTCGCAGTTGTCCATGGGACGGCGGTCCTTCCTCCGCTACGCCGGGCTGGCCGGCGCGGCGGTCGGCGGCGCCGGTGTGCTCGCCGCGTGCGGCAGCAGCTCCTCGGGCGGCTGAAACGGCAGCAGCGCCGACGGTTCCAAGTACGGGACCGTGGCGGTGCAGCTGTCCTGGCTGAAGAACATCGAATTCGCGGGCGAGTACTTCGCCGATTCCAAGGGCTACTACAAGGACGCCGGATTCGGTTCGGTGAACCTGGTCGCGGGCGGCGCGGCCAGCACCTCGGTGGAGGCCGGGCTGGGCACCGGCAAGATCTGGATCGGCATGTCCGCGCCGCAGACCACCGCGCCCGCCGTGCTGGAGGGCCTGTCCGCCAAGATCGTCGGCACCACGTATCAGAAGAACCCCTTCTGCATCGTGAGCAGCGCCAAGAATCCGATCAAGAACCCGCAGGACATGAAGGGCCGCAAGATCGGTGTCCAGGACACCAATCAGCTCATCTTCAACGCCCTGCTCACCGCCAACGGCATGACGCCGAGCGACGTCACCATCGTGCCCGCGCAATACGATCCGACACCGCTGGCCAACGGCGAGGTCGACGGCTGGGTCAGCTACGCCACCAATGAGCCGATCACCCTGGCCTCCAAGGGCTTCCAGAACATGAACTTCCTCTTCGCCGACTACGGCCTGCCGCTGGTGGCGGAGACGCTGACGGTCAGCCAGAAGACCATCGACTCCGAGCGCGACAAGCTCAAGGCGTTCCTGATGGCCGAGGTCAAGGGCTGGAAGGACGCGGTCGCCAGCCCGGAGGAATCCGCGCGGCTGGCGGTCGAGGTGTACGGCAAGGACCAGCGTCTGGAACTGAAGGAACAGACGATGGAGGCGGCGGCGCAGAACGGGCTGGTGGTCTCGGCCGCGACCAAGACCAACGGGCTGTTCACCATGACCGATGAGCTGATCGCGCAGAACATCGCGGCGCTGGGCAAGGCCAAGATCGACATCAAGGCGAACCAGCTGTTCGATCTGTCGGTGCTCAACGAGATGTTCGCCGAGCACCCGGAATTGAAGGGCTAGCGCACCGAAGCCGAAGGGCTAGCGGACCAGTTGTACATGCCGCCGGCCCTTGCCCGGTGAGGTGGACAGCGGCTCGGCCGAGGTCCCGTTGCGCACCGCCAGCAGTTCGGCGGCGATCGCGACGGCGGTCTCGGCCGGGGTGCGCGCGCCCACGTCCAGACCGGCGGGGGAGTGCAGGCGGGCCAGGGTGTCGTCGGTGAAGCCGCCCGCCTGCAGCGCTTCCTGGCGATGTGCGTGCAAGGCCGGGGTACCCAGGGCTGCCAGGTATCCCAGCTCGGGTAGTCGGAGCGCCACGGTGAGCAAGGGGATGTCGAACTTCGGGTCGTGCGAGAGCACCACCATCGCGGTGTTGGAATCGATCTCGCCCGCCGAGGCCAGGGTGTTGAGGTAGCGGTGCGGCCAGTCGACCACCACCTCGCAGCCGGGATAGGCCGCGGCGGTGGCGAAGGTGGGCCGGGCGTCGACGATGGTGATCCGGTAGCCGAGCAGCTTGGCCTGGGTGGCCAGCGCACCCGCGAAGATATTGGCGCCCACCAGGATCAGATGCGGCGGCCGCGCGAACGAGGAGACGAACACATCCGAATCCGGCAGCGACACCAGTTCGGTGCCGTGCTTGCGGTCGGTGATCAGATGCTGCCCGATCACATCCGGGTCGGAATGCCATACCACCGTGAACAGCGTGACCTGCCGCTGCGCCGCGATATCGGCTGCCACATCCGGGAACTCGGGAAAGTGCCGGCGCGAGAACGGCTCGGTGAACACGTCGAGCGTGCCGACGCAGTCCATTTGCGCGTCCAGCCCGTTGCCCGGCCCGAACCGCTGCAGCCCGCGCCGCCCGGTCCGCGCCGACTCCAGCGCGGCCTCGTAGGCGGCCGCCTCCGCGCAACCCGCCGAGATCGAACCGAAGGCCCGCCCGTCGGCATCCACCACCATGGCCGATCCCACCGGAACCGGCGTAGCCCCTTGGGTCCGAACGAGAGTGGCCAACCCGCCGGTCCTGCCGCTGTGCCACACCCGGAGAAGGTCCTCGACGATTTCCCGCATCACATGCTCCCGATCACAGTGCGTCACCCGCCGGACAATCCCGATCGATCCCCGTAGCGAGGTCACCGCACGTGACGCACACCATATCCGCTCGTTCCCGTAAATAAGTGTCCGCCCCCGATTTTCGCCCCGCGCTCCCGCGCGCCCACCGGCCCGACACCGCCGAGCCGAAATTCTCCCCGGCAGAACTCCCCGATACAGCATTCCGCGCCGAACCATTCCGCACCGTGAAAGTCCGCAATGCAAGGTTCGGAAACGTACGTTCGGGGATCACGCGAGCAGGGTAATCCGGTCCGACCAGGTTTGCTGGCCAAGCGACCACCAGGTTGCTCGACGCCCGGTCAGCAGTCGAAGCCGAGGCGGCGCAGGTCTTCCTGGACTCGCTCGGGGAGGGGGACGGATTCGCGTCGGCAGCGGGCCAGGGCCTGGGCGAGTTCCTCGCGAACCTGGTGGGCGAGCTTGATGCCCATGCTCTCGTAGAGCAGCAGGGATTTGCAGAGCAGATCGCACGGGCGCCAGTGCGCGCCGCCGGAGCGCAGCGCGATGTAGGCGAGGGCGCGCAGGACGTCGGCCTCGCCGTGCGGGTCGCGGGTGCGGCGGGTCAGGTCCAGGGATTCGGCGTAGTCCTCCTGGGCGGCGTCGAGGTCGCCGACATCGCGGGCCAGATGGCCCAGCCCGCGCAGGGCGTCGGCGCGCAGCAGGTGGTCGCCGATCTCGGCGCCGATCTCGAAGGCGTCGCTCAATTGGCTTCGGGCGGTGGCGTACTGAGCCGATTCGCGGGAGACGCTGCCCAGGCCCCACAGCGACCAGCCCAGGCTGTAGCGGTCGCCGATCTCGCGGGCGATGTCCAGCGCTTCCAGGTAGTAGCGGTGGGCGGTGGCGCGATCGCCGCCCATGCGCTCCATGTGGCCGAGGCCGCGCAGGGCATCGCCCTCGAACTTCGGGTTCTCCAATTGCCGTGCCATGCCCAGCACATCGGAGTACGCGGTGCGGGCGCGGTCGTAATCGCCGATGTGCCTGGTGACATCGGCCAGCCCCCACAGCGACGCCGCGATGCGCTGGGCATCGCCGAGCGCGGTGGCGATGTCGTGTGCCTCCTGGAAGCAGGCGGCGGCGGTCTCGTAGCTGCAGGCTCTGCGGTGGAGGGTGCCCAGTTCGAAGAGGATGTCGCACGCCGTGCTGCGATCGTCGCCGCCGCGGGCGATGGTCAAGGCGCGGAACAGGAGTCCGCGCGCATCGGTGAGATGGCCGAGTTCGGACAGGTGCGCGCCCAGCAGCCGGGCCAGCTCGCCGGTATCGGGCTCCGAACCGGTGACGCGCACGCAGCCCAGCAGCAGTTCGCGTTCGCGATCGAGCCAATCCTGCGCGCGCTGGGTGACTCCGGTCGGATCCGGCGTGGGCGGCGCGGAGAAGCTGCCCGCCGCCTCGTAGGGTTGCTGCACTCCGGCCTGCCGCGCCACCCCGAGGCAGTACCGCACCAGCCGCCCCACCGCGGCGGTGTGCTCGCTCGGCAGATCCTCGGCATCGGCCTTCACGCGTGCGAAAAGCCGTGTCACATCGTGGATTCGGAAGCGCTGCCCGCGCGGCCCCGCCTCGGCCGGATCCAGCAGGCCGACCTCGAAGATCTGGCGGATCAGGCCGTAGGCCTGGGCCTGGGGGACGCCCGCCATCGGGGCGAGGGTCTCGGCGGTGATCTCGGTGCCGGGGAACCAGCCGAGCAGGCGGACCGAGCGCTGCAGGACCGGGTCCGGGAGGCGCTGGTAGGAGAGTTCGAAGGCGGCGCGGAGGGTTTCGCCTTCGGCGGAGAAGAGGTCCAGGGCGCGTTCGACGAGGGAGTCCTCGGCGCCGTCGGGGCCCTCGCGCATGTGCTCGGCGAGTTTGGTGAACTCGGCGGCGGCCGCGCCGAGCAGGTCCGGACCCTGGTAGGCGATCTGGCCCGCGATCAGGCGGATCGCGAGGGGCAGGCCGCCCGCGGCCCCCAGCACCAGGCGGGCGGCGGCGACGTCGTAATCCGGTGGCAGATGGGCGAATTCGACGAGCAGCTCCTCCGCCTCGGCGGGGCTCATGGCGTCGAGCTGGAGCGGGACGGCGCCGGTGAGACCGGTGAGCTTGTGGCGGCTGGTGATGAGGACGAAGCAGTCGCGCGCCTCGGGGAGCAGGGCCCGCACCTGTTTGGAGTCGAGGGCGTTGTCGAAGACGATGAGCGAGCGGCGATCCCGCATCTCGTGGCGCCAGCGCGCGGATCGCGGCGCGATATCGGGCTTGATGGTCTCCGGCGGCACCCCGATCTTCAGCAGCACCTGCTCGAGCACTCCGGCGGGGGTGCGCGGCGGGCGGCCGTCGGTGTGGCCGTGCAGGTTCTCCCAGATGATTCCGTCGGGGTATCGGTCCTCGAAGGTCTCCACCATCCAGCGTGCGAGCGCCGTCTTCCCCACGCCCGCAAGACCATTGACCACGTGCACGTTCGGGCCGCCCGAGTTCAGATGCGCCTCGATCCGGTTGCGCAGCAGCCGCCGCTGTTCGGTGCGGCCCACGAAGGGCACCAGCTCGCTGGGGAAGCCATTGTCCGAGGCCGCGGGCAGCGCCGTGGTCCGGCGCGACACCACCGCCCGGTAGGCGGCCACCTCCGCACTCGGCATCTGGGCCAGATCCGCGGTGTCCACCAACTGATCCCAGCTGGTCCGATAGATCGCGGCCAGGTTCTTGAGCACCTCCAGCGTCGGCCGCGGATGGATCCGCCCCGCCCCGCGCGGCCCCGGCCACGACTCGTACTCCGAGATCCGCGCCGCCTTCATCGGCGCGCTCGGCTTCCCGGTCAGCCGGTTGAACTCGTCGGCCACCTGCTGCTGGGTGAACTCGTTCGCCAGCCGCCAGGCCTTGCGCGGGCGGCACCCCCGCTGCCGCAATTCCGCGACCAGCGGCTCCAGCAGTTCGTTCTCCCGCAATCCGATTCCGAGCAGAATCCCGCGCAATTCCTTGCGCGCGTCGGCCCCCACCACATCGGATTCCCCGTTCTTCTGCGCGGCGGCCACGGAAACCTCCCCCCGCCATTGTGAACATTTCCTTGGTACCGCTCATGTTTGGGCTGGTCAAGAACTCGTGACGTGCCAAGAATCGGCGAATCCCGCTGGGATCGAACAATGCCCGCCCACTCGCGACCATTGATTGGACAGGACGGGCACGGGGGACGGGTCCGCGGTCGAGAAAGGATCGAATCAATGGTTACCGATTCGAATTGGATGATCACCTCCGACGTGGCGCACGAGGTCGCCTTCCGCATCGATGTTCCCGAGGAGCACCGCGGCCGCTGGGTCCTCTCCTACCTCCCCACCTACCGCCGGCTCTCGCGCGACCAGGCCATGGCCGGCGTCGTCCTCGCGGAGATGATCCTCCTCGGATTGCTGCGTCCCAGTGGCGAATTCGACGAAGAGGTGGCGGCCTTGCACGCCGAGATGATCGGGCTCACCATCACCGACGCCATGTGCCTGCTGGCGCTGCGCGAGGCCGGGCGGGAACGGGAGGCCCGCGGCGAGGAGGAGGGAGAGCCCGCGCGATCGCCGCGGCGGGAGGCGCTGCGGTGACGGCTCAGACGCGCATTGCCGCGTGCTCGGCCCGGACCAGGTCGAGTACCGGCAATTCGATCTGTTCATAGAGCTCCAGCGCCTGCTCGAGCCGGGCCCGGCCGGAATCCGGATCTCCCGCGCGCGCCGCGAGTTTCCCGAGCGCGCGCAGGGCGTCGGCCTGGCCGTGGATGTCCCCGAGCCGCTGGGCGATCCGCAGCGAATCCGCGTAGAAACGCTGGGCCAGCCGGTATTCATTGCGTTCGGCACTGTCGACGTAGTGCCGGTGGACATGCCCGAGCCCGCGCAGCGTATCGATCTGTCCCAGCGGTTCCGCGATGATCTGCGCGATCGCCGAGGCCTCGGTGAAGCAATCCCGGGCGTCGTCGTAGTCGCCGCGCGAACGGGCCAGATGGCCCAGACCCCACAGCGACAAGAGCTCCCCGTACTGATCGCCGATCCGGCGGGCGATGCCCAGCGCGGCGTCGAACCGATTGCGCGCCACCTCGATACTGCCGGTCATGCGCTCCACATGACCCAGGCCGCGCAGCGCATCACCCTCGAGCTTGCGCTGTTCGATGCTGCGCGCGATGCGCTGCACATTGAGATACAGCGGCCGGGCGGTGTCATAGCGGCCCCACAGGCGCGCGACCTCCGCATAACTCCACTGCACGGCCGCCAGCCGCTCCAGATCGGTCAGGTCGGAGGCGATGACCAGCGCTTCCCGCGACCGGACCTCCGCCTCCCGGTATCGGGAGGACATGCGTTCGGTGTGGCTGAGCCCTTCCAGTGCATCGCATTCCGTCTGCTTGTGCCCGATCTCCCGGGAAATCAGCAGGGCCTCATGGAAATTCGACCGGGCCAGATCGTATTCGCCCGTCACCCACTCGGATTGCCCTAGCTCGCACAGTGATTCGACCTGAATGCGCCGGTCGGTCAGCTCCAACCCGATGCGGCGGGCGGCCGCGTACGTGGCTCGTGCACTCTCGTGATTGCCGCGCAGGCGGTGAATCCGCCCGCGGCCCAGCAGCGCCCAGGCCCGCGCCGTCGCGTCCTCGAGATGGTCCGCGATCGATAGCGCCTGCGCGTAGAGCCGGTCCGCGTCCGACCAGTGCCCGAGGCTGCACAGATGACAGGCCAGCAGGCGCGCCAATTCCGCGGTGTCCGAGGTCATTTCGTCCAGCGGCAGGCAGCCGAGCAGCAGTTCGCGCTCCCGGCTCAGCCAGCCCCGCGCGTGCGCGGCCGCGTCCAGCGAACTCGTCGCTGTAGCGCGGCTGCCCGCGGAATCGAAGGGCCGCAAGGAAGCCGCCTGCCGCGCCACCGTCAGGCTGTGCGCGACGATCCGCGCGATCGCCACCCGCCGATCCTCCGGCCGATTCTCCAGCTCGGCCTCCACCTGCGCGCAGAGCCGGTTCAGATCGTGCATGCGATACCGCGACGGCTGATTCGGACCGGCCACCGCGTCCAGCAGGCCCGCCTCGGACAACCGGTTGATCAGGTTCTTCGCCTCGTCCACCGAGATCGCGGCCATGGCGCCCAGGATCTCGGCGGTGACCTCCGAGCCCGGAAAGGAACCCAGCAGCCGGACCAGGCGCTGCAGCTCCGGATCGCGCAGGCGGCGATACGACATCTCGAAGGCGGTGCGCACCGATTCGTCCTCGGCGCGGAACTTCTCGAGAATGTGGCGGGCCGGGGAGTCGCCCGCCGGATCCGACGCGCGTTTACCGCGCTCGGTCAGCTCGGCGAAGTCGGCGGCGAACGAGGACAGCGCGCTCTCACCGTGATAGGCGATATGGCCCGCGATCAGCTTGATGGCCAGCGGCAGATTGCCCGCGGTGCGGACGATCTGGGTGGCGGCCTCGCGGTCGTAGCCCGGCGGCAGACCGGCCAGGCGGACCAGCAGCTGCTCGGCCTCCACGCTGTTCATCGCCTCCAGCGGCAGCGGGTCGGCGCCCGCCAGCTTGGTGAGATGGGTGCGGCTGGTGACCACCACCAGCGTGCCGGGCGACAGCGGCAGCAGATCGCGGACGTGATCGCTGTCGGGGGTGTTGTCGAAGGTGAGGTACATCTGCTTGTCGCGCATGGCGTTTCGCCACTTGTCCGAGCGGCGGGCGAGGTCCGGCGGGATGGTCTCGCGCGGCACCCCGATCTCCAGCAACAGCTGTTCGAGCACATCGGCGGGTTCGCGCGGATCCTGGCCCGGGGTGTAGCCGTGCAGATCCACCCAGATCCGGCCGTCGGGATAGCGGGCGGAGAACAGGGCCTCGGCGAAGCGGGCCAGCGCGGTCTTCCCGACCCCGGGATGGCCGTGGATCACGTGCACCGACGGCGCGCTGCGGGCCCGCCGATGCGCCACGATCCGGCGGTTCAACTCCCCGACCGCCTCCTTTCGGCCGACGAAATTCGGTTCGCGCGGCGGCAGATCCGCGATCGGCGCCCCGGCCGGGAGGCTGCTGCGCCGGGCCACCGCATCGCGAAAGCGCTCCACGGCCGCGGGTTCCAGCTGCGCCAGGTCCTCGGCGTCGACCAGTTCGTCCCAGGTGGTGCCGTAGATGCGGGCCAGCAACTCCAGCACCTCGACGGTCAGGCGCGGGCCGGTGCGGACGGCCGGCCAGCGCTCGAAGTACGAGATCTGGTTGCCCTGAACGGTTCTGCGGTGATCGTCGCGATGGTCGTTGAACTGTTCGGCCACGTCCTCGAGGGTGAGCTCGGCGATCTCGCGGCGGCCGTTGGTGCGGGCCAGGCCCGCCGCGTAGCGCCACGCCACCCGCGGCCGTAACCCCTTCTGGCGCAGCTCGTTCACCAGCAGCGGCAGCAGTTGCGCATCGGATAATCCGGTGGCGGCCAGGCCATCTCGCAGCCGCCGCCGCTCCGCTCGCGTGGTGGGATGACGAGCACTCACGATTTCTTCCCCCGGTTATTGCCGATTCCTTGGTAGCAGTGGGTGTTTCGCCAGGTCAAGCACCGTGTCTCAATTGCGAAAGTTCTCGCTTTCCACTTCGTGAAGCGGTGACCCGAATTCCGCATCCTGAAGTCGGGTCGACCGGCGGCACGGTCGGCCGGGGCGGAAGGAGTTCTGGCATGGGTGTCATCTATCTGGTCCCGCTGCCGAGTCGGTTCAACCTGTGCTGGATGGTGATCGGCGCCTGTGCGGTCCTCGCCTTCGCGGTGTTGGTCATGCTCGTCGTCACCGTCGGCTGCGGCAGCCACGTCTCGACCGATCCGGGGTCCGTGACTCCGACGCGGTCCGTGGTGGCCGGGGTATGCGAACCGTTCTGTCCGATCTCGGCCGCTCCGCCGGTGGGCTGACCGGCAGACTCCGCCGATGGGCCGGAGGGGAGCAAATCGGCGGCGGCCCGGCGGTCGTTCGACCCGCCGGGAAACACGAGGCCCCGCACCGGAATCGGTGCGGGGCCTTCGGGTGCGGAAGGGCACGGGTGGGTCAGAAGAGGGCCAGGGCGGCGAGCAGACCGGCCAGGGCGATCGTCTGCAGGGCCACCCGCAGGTTGAGGATGCTGTCCCACTTGGCCTGCAGGGCACGGGCATTGGCGGGGATCACGCCGGTCTGCGCGGCGGCGGTCTGGGCGGTGTTGACCGGCTTGGCGATCAGGACGTAGCAGGCCAGCCAGGTGAGCAGGGCGGCGAGCGCGATGCCGGCGGCCGCGGCCGCGCCGAACTGCCCGGCGGCGATGGCGAATCCCAGGGCGAGGACGGCGGTGATGACGCCGCCCGCGCCGAAGACCGGCATCCGCTTGTCGCCGTAGTAGTGGCCCCACCCGGCGCTGATCGTCATGGTGGCGTCGTCGAGGTGGTCGCGGTAGACCGAGCGGGTAATGAGGGCCACCGACCAGTCGGTGCCGTAGACGACGGCATTGGCAAGTACGGCGAGGGCGGCGAGGATCTGGCCGGTCAGGACGAGCATTTGAGGCCTCTTTCGACTGGAATCTAGCGACGCTAGGAACTGAAGCAAAGATAGCAGCGCTAGGGCTAGGTTGTCTAGCGGTGCTAGATATCCGATTTCCGGTCGTCTGAACGGATTGAATTTCGGACCCCGGTGGCTCGCCTCACAACTATCAAGATCACAATGGGCTGTGAAGGTGCTCACATCTGGACGGCCGTCGGCGCGTCATGCACCGGTGGCCCCCGTCACGCAAACAGTACGAGCGTTATGCAAAACCGCATGTCAGGCCTACTGGCAAGTAGATTCCACGGCTGCTATTCGCAAGCAAATTTCGCAGCATTAGCAAAATGCCGGTGAAAGCTAGCGTGGATTCACACTTGCAACAGGTAGACGGGACTTTTGTCCTGTGCCATCGTGTGGAAGTACACCTCGCGGGCCTAGCAAGTCTGCAAATTGCCGCTCCAGCAGTGGTCGAACATCCCTCCGGGATTCGACCGGCGGGGCTACCGAGACCGAACGAAGAAGTGGAGTCAGAGATGTCGAACGTCGGCACCCCGAAGACCGCTGCGGAGATCCAGAAGGACTGGGACACCAACCCGCGCTGGAAGGGCATCACCCGCAACTACACGGCCGAGCAGGTCGTCAAGCTGCAGGGCACCGTCGTCGAGGAGCACACCCTCGCTCGTCGTGGCGCCGAGATCCTCTGGGATCTGGTCAACAACGAGGACTACATCAACTCCCTGGGCGCCCTCACCGGCAACCAGGCCGTGCAGCAGGTCCGCGCCGGCCTGAAGGCCATCTACCTGTCCGGTTGGCAGGTCGCCGGTGACGCGAACCTGTCCGGCCACACCTACCCGGACCAGTCGCTGTACCCGGCCAACTCGGTTCCGGCCGTGGTCCGCCGCATCAACAACGCGCTGCTGCGCGCCGACGAGATCGCCAAGGTCGAGGGTGACACCTCGGTCGCCAACTGGCTGGCCCCGATCGTCGCCGACGCCGAGGCCGGCTTCGGTGGCGCCCTGAACGCCTACGAGCTGCAGAAGGCCATGATCGCCTCCGGCGCGGCCGGCGTGCACTGGGAGGACCAGCTGGCCTCCGAGAAGAAGTGCGGCCACCTGGGCGGCAAGGTGCTGATCCCCACCCAGCAGCACATCCGCACCCTGACCTCCGCGCGTCTGGCCGCCGACGTCGCCGACGTGCCGTCGGTGATCATCGCCCGCACCGACGCCGAGGCCGCCACCCTCATCACCTCCGATGTGGACGAGCGCGACCGCGAGTTCCTGGACGGCACCCGTACCGCCGAGGGCTTCTTCGGTACCCGCAACGGCATCGACCCCTGCATCGCGCGTGCCAAGGCCTACGCCCCCTACGCCGACCTCATCTGGATGGAGACCGGCGTGCCGGACCTCGAGGTCGCGCGCAAGTTCGCCGAGGCCGTCCGCGGCGAGTTCCCGGACCAGCTGCTGGCCTACAACTGCTCGCCGTCCTTCAACTGGAAGGCGCACCTGGACGACGCGACCATCGCGAAGTTCCAGCGCGAGCTGGGCGCCATGGGCTTCAAGTTCCAGTTCATCACCCTGGCCGGCTTCCACTCGCTGAACTACGGCATGTTCGACCTGGCGCACGGCTACGCCCGCGAGGGCATGACCGCCTTCGTCGACCTGCAGGAGCGCGAGTTCAAGGCCGCCGCCGAGCGTGGCTTCACCGCCGTCAAGCACCAGCGTGAGGTCGGCGCCGGCTACTTCGACACCATCGCCACCACCGTTGACCCCAACACCAGCACCGCGGCGCTGAAGGGCTCGACCGAAGAGGGCCAGTTCCACTGAGCCACCCGAGGCGGCTCGGCGTAAACAGCTGAGCCACTTCAGGTTCCGAGGACAACCCCGAGGCGGCAGTCGCATCACACCTTCCGCCGCCGCGGGACCTCAGGACTCGCCGAGAGGGATGGCAAGCCCCTCTCGGCGAGTCCACCCGCCCTTCCCGTCGACAGCCCCGGCGGGGAGGGCATTTCCTTATAACGTTTTTCGTAAGACAGCTTTTCAAGACCTTAAGAAGGCGCAGGGTCGTTCAGTTATACGACGCCTTCATCCACAGCCACGACGGCCAAAGAGCAGGAGCGGGACCGTGAGCACAGAGAAGATTCAGCGCGTCGGCATCATCGGCGCAGGACAGATGGGCGCGGGCATCGCGGAGGTTTGCGCCCGGGCACACGTCGATGTGCTTGTTTTCGAGCAGACCCGTGAGCTCGCCGCCGCCGGGCGGGCCCGCATCCTGCGGTCGCTGGACCGCGGGGTGTCCAGCGGCAAGATCACCGAGCGCGAGCGCGAGCAGGCCGCCTGGCGGCTGCGCTTCACCAGCGACCTCGGCGATTTCGCCGACCGTCAGCTGGTGGTCGAGGCCGTCGTGGAGAACGAGGACGTGAAGACCGCGATCTTCGCCGAACTCGACAAGGTCGTCACCGATCCGAACGCGGTGCTGGCCTCCAACACCTCTTCCATTCCGATCATGAAGATCGCCGTGGCCACCAACAACCCGGAGCGGGTCGTTGGCATGCACTTCTTCAACCCGGTGCCGGTGCTGCCGCTGGTCGAGCTGGTCACCACGCTCAAGACCACCGACACCGTCACCAAGCGCGCCGAGCAGTTCGCCGCCGACGTGCTGGGCAAGCAGGTGGTGCGCTCCGCCGACCGCTCGGGTTTCGTGGTCAACGCGCTGCTGGTGCCGTACCTGCTCTCGGCCATCCGCATGGTCGAATCCGGTTTCGCCACCAAGGAAGACGTCGACAAGGCCATGGTGCTGGGCTGTGCCCACCCGATGGGCCCGCTGGCCCTGACCGACCTGGTCGGCCTCGACACCGTGAAGTCCATCGCCGACTCCATGTACGAGGAGTTCAAGGAGCCGCTGTACAGCGCGCCCCCGCTGCTCTCGCGCATGGTCGAGGCCGGGCTGCTGGGCAAGAAGGCCGGAGCCGGCTTCTACCAGTACAACCGCGCGTGATCTGAGCCTTTCCATGGCGTATCGATGCGCTCACGCGGGTGGTCGCGTGAGCGCATCGTGTTTTTCTCCGCAAAGAGCAGAGCGTCTTTTTCTCCAAGGTGCACGCCGCAGGGCATGTGGCGGCGTCCACCACAACCGGGCATAAGCTGCAATCAGGTCGTTCGGGACCGGCAGCTCGGAAGGAGTGTCCGTTCAGATGGTCAACGTCACCGACGGGTTCGGGTCCAGCATTCTGGGTTACCCGCGCATCGGCGAGCATCGGCAGCTAAAGCGTGCGCTGGAGTCGTACTGGCACGGCACGCTGTCTCGCGACGAGCTGCTCGCCGTCGGGCGCGATATCCAGGACAGCCAGTACCGCGAGCTGGCCGCCACCGGGTTGACGCAGGTCCCCGGCAACACCTTCTCGTTCTACGACCACATCCTCGACAACGCGCTGCTCTTCGGCGCGGTCCCCAAGCGGTTCGAGCCCTATCGAGAAGGCTTGGACCCGTTGGACTTCTACTTCCTGATGGCTCGCGGCCGGCCTGACCTGCCGCCGCTCGAGCTGGTCAAGCTGCTGAACACGCCGTACCACTACCGGCAGCCCGAACTCGACACCGACACCGAATTCTCGCTGCACCCCGAGGCCCTGCTCGACGAATTCGACCGCGCCAAGGCCGACGGCATCGAACTGCGGCCGGTGATCCTCGGCCCGCTGTCGCTGCTGCTGCTGTCCAAGACCGGACACGTCCCCGGCCAGACCGAATTCGACAAGCTGGTGCTGCTGGACAAGCTGCTGCCGGTGTACGAGGAACTGTTCGAGATCCTCGCCAAGCGCGGCGCCACCTGCGTGCAGCTGGACGAGCCGTGCTTCACCAGCGACCGCTCGCCCTCGACCATGGAGCTGTTCGAGAAGACCTACCAGCGGCTGTCCAAGGCCCCGCTGCGCCCGCGCATGCTGGTCACCGGGCAGTACGGCGACTTCGGTGAGGCCACCGAAATCCTGTGCCGCACCGCGGTGGAGGCCATCGGCCTGGACCTCGCGAGCTACCGCGTGGTGCCCGAGGAGCTGGCCAAGATTCCGGGCATCAAGCGCAAGCGGCTCTATGCCGGCGTCATCAGCGGCACCAATGTGTGGCGCGCCGACCGGTACGTGACGCTGGAATACCTCAACAAGCTCGCCCAGGTCTGCCCCGACATGGTGGTGTCGACCGGCGCCACGCTGCTGCACGTGCCCTACGACGTGCTCGTCGAATACGAGCTCGAGGGCCCCGTCGCGGACCGCCTCGCCTTCGCCAAACAGAAGGTGCTGGAGGTGGTTTCGCTGGCCAAGGCGCTCACCGAGGGCCCCTCGGAGAAGTGGCGCAAGAAGCCGACCTCGGTGCACTTCAAGCAGAAGCACGCGGTGCGCCAGCGGGTGTACGCGGTGACCCCGCAGATGCGGGTGCGCGAACCCTACGAGACGCGAAAGGTCGCGCAGCAGGCCAAGCTTCGGCTGCCGCTGGTGCCCGCCACCACGCTGGGCTCCTTCCCGCAGACCGAGGCGGCCCGCCAGGCCCGCCACGATCTCGGCCAGGGCAAGCTGTCCTACGACGACTACCGCAAGCGCATCGAGGCCGAGATCGAGTCGACCATCCGCCTGCAGGAGGACATCGGCCTCGACGTGTTCGTGCACGGCGAGCACGAGCGCAACGACATGATCCAGTACTTCGCGGAGCTGCTCGACGGCTTCGCCACCACCCACTTCGGCTGGGTGCAGGTGTACGGATCCCGTTGCGTGCGACCGCCGATCGTGTACGGCGACGTGTCGCGCCCGGCGCCCATGTCGGTGTCGTGGACCACCTACGCGCAGTCGCTCACCGACAAGCCGGTCAAGGGCATGGTCACCGGCCCGGTCACCATGCTGGCCCGCTCGTTCGTGCGCCAGGACCAGCCGCTCTACGAGACCGCCGACCAGGTGGCGCTGGCCATTCGCGACGAGGTCGTGGACCTGGAGAAGGCGGGCATCGCCATCATCCAGGTGGACGAGCCCTCCATCCGCGAACTGCTGCCGCTGCGCAAGAAGGGGCAGGCCGAATACCTGCGCTGGGCGGTCGGCGCGTTCAAGCTGGCCACCTCCGGCGTCAAGCCGGAGACCCAGATCCACACGCACATCGGCTATTCCAGCCGCGGCGACGTGGTGGCGGCCATCGAGGAACTCGACGCCGACGTGACCGCCATCGTGGCCACCCGCTCCATCGAATGGGTGCTCGAGGCGCTCAAGGAGGACTGCGCCGAGGGCCGCGGCCTGACCCACGGTGTCGGCCCGGGTGTGTACGAGAGCCGCTCCGCGCGCATCCCGGACATCGACGAGCTGGACGAATTGCTCACCGCCGCAGCCGAAGCCGTCACCCCGGAACGCCTGTGGGCGAATCCGGACGGCGGCCTCAAGACCCGCCACCACTGGCAGCTGGATCCGTCGCTGCGCAATATGGTCGCGGCGGCCCGCCGCGTCCGCCGGCGGGCGGAGGCCGCGGCGGGCGAAAGCGCCTGACGGTTCGGTCAGCGCAGCAGTGAGCGTGCGGTCGGGGCGAGTCGCAGGACCTGCTCCGGCCGCTCCAGCCGCTTGTTCAGGTCGGGAGCGAGGTCGTCACGCCATCGCGGTGAACGGATCAGCGCGGCGAGGCGCGCGGCCCGCTGGTCGTCGTCGGCGAATGTCGCGAACCAGGTGAAGGCCGACTCACCCTCGCGAACGGGCAAGGGCGCGAACGTATTCGGCGCGGGCTCGGTCGCGTAGACGCCGATCGGGTGGATGTCCGCCGCGGCGAGCGCGGGCCGGACTCGGTCGTCGAAGAACGCGGCGAACTCGTCGAGGTCGACGGACGGGTGGTAGACGGTCGCCATGACCCGCGCGGGAGGGGGAGCGGTGGCGTCGCGGCCGGGGCGCTCGCCCGGCACCGTGAACCCGCTGCCCGGCGGGGCAGGGCGCAGTAGCAGCACGTCGTCGGTGTCGACCATGGTGGCGCGGGCCGCCGGGGCGTGCGTTCTCCAGGTCTCGCTGTCCAGATAGAACGCGGCCAGCGCGGCATGGCGGGCCCGCATATCGGGGAAGGCGCGTAGCCAGACGAACCGGTCCGGATCGTCCTCGTCGCGGAACTGCCCAATCATGCGTGCGCCCAAGGCTTCCTGCGGATCGAGCAGTTCGCGGTCGAAGAGGTCGATGAGGGTGTCGCGGGTGCCCGGTCGCAGTGTGTACTGCCGCAATTCGAGGACCGGCCAGAGGATTTCGGTCATCTCTTCACGGTCGCACCGCTGGGACAGTCGTTCCAGTGGCCTGAATGCCGCTTTCCGTCAAGATCTGGCCAGTCACGAAGTGGTCATGAACCACGGATTAGCTTGTGAACCATCGGTTTTCGAGATGGAGGCGGACGTGGATCCGACGGGTAAGGGCAATCAGCCGGACGAGCCGGAAGGCGACAAGCAGTACTACGACTCCTACAACCAGAAGGGCGACCAGGTGGCGCAGGAGCCGCCGTGGAAGTCGGGACGCTGACGCGGTAGCCGGAAACTTGTCGGTGGGGGTGGCTACGGTGTGGGCGTGAACCGCACCGATCGGCTCTACGCGATTGTCGAGGAGTTGCGGGCGATTTCGCCGCGCCTCCGCACGGCACGGGAATTGGCGGCGCGGCACGGGGTCAGCGTGCGCACGGTCGAACGGGATATCAGCGCGCTGCAGCAGTCCGGTGTACCGATCTACGCCGATGTGGGGCGCCGCGGCGGGTACGCGCTGGAGAAGAGCATGTCGCTGCCACCGTTGAACTTCACGGCGGCCGAGGCGGTGGCGCTGGCCGTGGCGGTGGCGCGCGCCGACGACGGGCCGTTCGCGGCGGCGGGGCGCAGTGCGCTGCGCAAGATCCTGGCCGCCATGTCGCAGCAGAATGCCGACGCGGCACGGCAATTGGCGTTGCGGGTGCGGCTGTTCGACGCGCCCGAGGCCGTCGCGCCGATGCCGATCCCGCCCGAGGTGGAGCAGGCCGTGGTGGCGCGCCGCGTGCTGCGCATCGAATATCTGGACCGCTCCGGCGTGCTCAGCGAGCGCGAGGTGGAGCCGGTGGCGCTGCTGCACGGCAGCAATGGCTGGTACCTGCTGGCGTGGTGCCGCCTGCGCGATGAGCCGCGCAACTTCCGGCTGGATCGCATGAAGGGCATCGAGCTGACCGAATGGGTCGGGCCGGAGCGGTCCATCGACATGTGCCGCCCCGCGGAGCCGGTGCACGAGATCCGGATGATCTCGCTCGGCTAGGTCCGGAAACTCCGTCGGAAAGTCCGAAAAACACCGACAGGGGGTTGTCGCCGGACCGGGAGATCGTGATGGGGCAAGGCAATCCACCCCAGACTCTCCGGGAGACAGAGATGACCAACCCTCCGCCTTTCAACACCGTGGCCTGGTTCCAGGTCGGCAGCAATGAGCCCGATCAGGTGAAGGCCTTCTACCAGGAACTCTTCGGCTGGAACTTCGCCCCGGATCCGGACCAGGACGGCGATTACGACCTCGTCACCTACCCCGGCAGCGATATGCCCGCGGGCGGCATCGCGCACACCGCCGACGCCTCCGGAAACCACGCCATCTTCTACGTGCTGGTCCAGGATGTCCCCGAGATCCTGGCCGCGGCCGAGAAGGCGGGCGGCAAGGTGTTCGTGCAGCCCGTCACCGCCAAGAACGGCCTGGTGTTCTCCGAGATCCTCGACACCTCGGGCAACCGTTTCGGCATCTTCAGCCCGCCGCCGGTGAACTGATCACCGATTCCGCACACCGGCGCGGTTAGCCTGTCAGCGAAGCTTTTTCGACGACAGGAGTATGGATCGTGGGCATGTTCGACCAGTTGAAGGATGCGGCGGGCAAGGCGGCGGAGCTGGCGGGCCAGCACGCCGACAAGCTGGAGCCGCTGATCGACAAGGCGGGCGACGCCATCGACCAGCAGACCGACGGCAAGTTCGCCGGTGCCGTGGACAAGGTGCAGGACGCCGCCAAGCAGGCGCTGCGCGAGCAGTCGGGGCAGTAGCGAAGAGCTCGGTCATCGAGCGGCCGGCGGCGACACTGCCGCCGGATTCGCTACCACCGCACCGCGATTCGCGGGGCCGGATCAGCGGCGCTGCTCGTGCGGGCCGTGGTGGTCGCGCTCGTACCAGTTGCGGTAGTGGCTCCAGCAGTAGTCCCAGTTGAAGCCGTGGCTGTCGCGATCGCAGTAGTAGTGGTACCAGTAGTTGTCGTCACGATCGGTGGCGGCGATACCGGTCCCGGCCGGGAGCGCCGAGGCGATGCCCGCGCCGACGGGCAGGGCGAACAGGGCGGCGGCGGTGACGGTCACCAGACGTTTGGTGAGGGTCGACATGTGATCTGCTCCTTGGGCTTTCATGTTCCGGGAGGTGTTTCCCGTGAAAGCAATGGTGCTGATCCGCGGCCGAATTCTCTGTCCGCCCGCCGACGCCGCGAAGGTGTTCGCGCCGACACAACGGTCGGCGCGAACACCTCCGGCGATCACATCGTGGCGGTGTCGATGACGAAGCGGTAGCGCACATCCGAGGCGACCGCGCGGTCGTACGCCTCGTTGATCCGGTCGGCGGAGATGACCTCGATCTCCGCGCCGATGCCGTGCTCGGCACAGAAGTTCAGCATCTCCTGCGTCTGCGGAATGCCGCCGATCATGGAACCCGACAGCGAGCGCCGCATCCCGGCCAGCGTGGAAGCCCTTACGCTGGCGGGCTTGTCGGGCAGGCCGAGCAGCACCAGGCTGCCGTCCAGCTTCAGCAACTTGATGTAGTCCTCGATCGGCAGATCGGCCGACACGGTATTGATGATCAGGTCGAAGGATCCGCGCAACTGCTTGAACGTGGCGCGGTCACCGGTGGCGTAGTAGTGCTGCGCGCCGAAGCGCAGGCCGTCCTCCTGCTTGGACAGCGAGTGGCTGAGCACGGTCACCTCCGCGCCCATGGCGGCGGCGATCTTCACACCCACGTGCCCGAGCCCGCCCATGCCGATGATGGCGACCTTCTTGCCGGGCCCGGCGTTCCAATGCCGCAGCGGCGAGAACAACGTGATGCCCGCGCACAGCAGCGGCGCGGCCACATCGAGCCCGATGCCGTCCGGAATCGACAGCACGAAACCCTCGGTCACCACGACCTGCGTGGAGTAGCCGCCGAGGGTGTACCCGCCCGCCTGCTGTTCCACGGGCACCGCGGTGTTGTAGGTCCAGACCACGCCCTTGGTGCAGTACTGCTGTTCCCCGGCCAGGCAGGCCTCGCACTCCCCGCAGGAATCGACCATGCAGCCCACCCCGACCCGGTCGCCGACCCGATGCCGGGTCACCTCGGAGCCGACGGCGGCGACGATGCCCGCGATCTCGTGGCCGGGCACGCACGGGTAGGCGGTCCCGTGCCATTCGTTGCGGGCGGTGTGGATGTCGGAATGGCAGATGCCCGCGTATTTGACGTCGATCAGCACATCGTGGGGTCCGAGCTCGCGGCGTTCGATGGCGATCTTCTCGAAGGCCCCGTCCGGGGCGGATACGGCATATGCGGCAGCAGTGCTCATGCAGTCATGCCTACTCCCACATGCCGGCAATCTCCAACCGGTCGTCGGATATCTCATGCTCGGCGCGGCGTGGCGACCCCGCGGCAATTGCTCGGCACGATGACACGATGGCGATTCTGCTGTCCCTGTTCTCGATGTGCGCCACCCTGGTCGGCGGCCTGATCGCGTCCCGCATCGGCGACCGCAAGCGCCTGGTTCTCGGCCTGGCCGCCGGCGTCATGCTCGGCGTGGTGGCCTTCGATCTGATGCCGGAATCACTCGAGGCCGACGAGCGCATCGTGCTCGGCGTCCCGGTCCCGCTGCTGGCCGCGGTGGTCGGCTTCTTCACCGTGCACATCATCGAGCGGTCCATGGCCATTCACACCGGCTACGAGGACGAATACGTCGCCCACCAGCACGGCCACGATTTCAGCTCGCTGGGCCTGCTGGCCGCGGGCGGCCTGGTCTTCCACAGCATGCTCGACGGTCTGAGCATCGGCTTCGGTTTCCAGGCCAGCACCACGGTCGGCGCGGCCGTGGCCATCGCGGTCATCAGCCACGATTTCGCCGACGGTTTCAACACTTTCACCCTGACCACGCTCTACGGCAATGCCCGCAAGCGGGGTCTGATCATGCTCGGACTGGACGCGATCGCGCCGGTGATCGGTGCGGTGATCGGTACGCTGGTGAAGGTGCCGAAGGAACTGGTCGGCCTTTATCTGGGTTATTTCGCGGGATTCCTGCTCTACCTGGCGATGGCCGATATCCTGCCCGAGGCACACGCGGGCAAACCCTCCCGGGGACCCCTGCTGTGCACGCTGGCCGGGGTGCTGTTCATGTTGTTCGTAGCCGCCCTGAGCCACTGAAATACTGGTACACCAATTAGGTAGAGCTCGAGCGGCGATCGGCAGTCGGGAGGGTCCGTGGACGACGGCAGACGTCGAGGCCGGGGCGGCCGCATGCTGGCGCTCTTCGTCGCCGCGCTCCTCGGCTTCACCGGATTCCTCTGCTACCGAGGCGAACTGCCCCGCTGGGCCCTGGACGACGCCGCCACGTCGTCCACCCTCATCGGCCCCGCGCTCCCGCCGCTGGATGTCGACCTGGTCTCCCGGGTGGCCGAACCGGCCCTGGTGAACATCACCGCCGGCATCCGCCCCTACGGCCTGGGCGCTGCCGGTTCGGGCATCGTGCTGACCGCCGAGGGCGAGATCCTCACCAGCCATCACGTCATCAAAGGCGCTGACACCGTGACGGTTTCGGATGTCGGCACCGGCGCGACCTACACCGCCACCGTCGCCGGATACGACGCCGGCGCCGATATCGCCCTGCTGGATCTGACCGGCGCCGACGGTCTCCCGGTCGCCCGCATCGGCAGTTCCGCCCCGCTGCACCTGGGCGACGACGTGCTGGCCATCGGCAATGCGGGCGGCACCGGCTCCCCGACCGCGGTCGGCGGTCCCATCACCAATCTGGATTCGGCCATCGTGGCCCGCAATGCCGCGGACCTGTCGCGAAAGTCGTTGCACGGCATGATCGAAGTGGCCGCCGCGGTGGCCGCCGGGCAGTCCGGCGGCGCGCTCGTTGACCGCTACGGCTCGGTGGTCGGCGTGGTCACCGCCGCCTCGGGCGATCTGCAGAAGACCTTGGGCAAGGGCCCCAACGGATATGCCGTCCCCATCGACACCGCCATGAACGTGGTCCGCCAGATCCGTTCCGGCACACCGACCGACACCGTCCACATCGGCCCCACCGCCACCCTCGGCATCCTCACCTCCGACGCGCGGCCCACCGGCGCGCGCATCGACGTGGCCATCTACGGCCTGCCCGCCTACGCGGCCGGGCTCGCCGACGGCGAGATCATCACCGCCCTCGACGACCGCCCCATCACGAGCTCACAAATGCTGAAAGCCGCACTCAACGCCCATAAACCGGACGATGTGGTGCGGCTCGAGATCAGCGATCCCACGGGCGGCCGCCGCACGGTGAGCGTCACGCTCACCGTGGGCCCGCCCAACTAGAATTCGGCCCTGCCCGACTAGAACTTGCTGTTCCAGTAGTCCTGGAACTTGAGGTACACGGTCAGGATGATGATCGCGTAGTAGATCGCGATCAGCGTCCAGCGCCATTCCACGAGAATCTGCAGCAGCCCGCGCGAGCGTCCGAACAGCAGCCCGGTCACGATCGCGAACATGGCCGGGGTCACCGCCCACACCACCATGCACCACGGGCACAGCGCGTGGATCTCGAAGGTGGCGTCCCAGACCAGCCAGCCGATGGCCGCGATGCCGGCCAGCAGACCCAGCCACATTCCGGCGAAGAACCAGCGCGGCAACGAGATTCCGACCACCAGCAGGATGCCGACGGTGACGAAGACCGAGAAGCCGACCACACCGATGATCGGATTGGGGAATCCGAACATGGACGCGGACTTGGACTCCATCACCGTCGTGCACGAGATCGTGGCGTCGATGGTGCACATCGGCTTGTAGCCGGACTCGGTGAGCGACTTGAACTTCTCGACCAGCAGCGTCACCGACGCTCCCCAGCCGAGCAACGCACCCAGCAGCAGCGGCCAAGCCGAGCGGGGTCCCGCCGCGATCATCACTTGCCCGCGTTCTCGATCACCGCGGTCATGCCGCCGTTGCCCATCAGCGCCTGCGGATCCTGCACCTGGGTGCCGTTGACGTAGACCGTCGGGGTGGACTTCACGCCGGTGGCGAAGACCTTGTCGGTCTGGGTCTTCACCCAGCCGGTGTACTTGCCGTCCTTGATCGCCTGGGCGACAGCGGGATCGGTGTATCCGGCGTCCTTGGCGATCTGGATGAGCTGGTCATCGGTCATGCCGGCGCCGCCCTCCTTGGGCTGCTTGGCGTACATCTCGGCCAGCCAGCCCTGGAACTTCGACGGATCCGCCTCGTACATCACGTAGGCCGCCGCGGCGCCGCGGGTGGAGAACTGATTGCCGCCGGAGGCGCGGTCCAGGAAGGTGATGATGTTGTAGTCCACCACCGCCTGGCCGCTCTGCACGGCCTTCTTCAGCGCATCGGCATTGGCGTTCTCGAACATGGCGCACGCCGGGCACTGCACGTCGGCGACCACGCGGACGTTCACCTTCTGCTTGCCCTCGGGTGCGGGCGCGGCGGTGTTGTCGATGCGGATCGCGCCCTCGGGGGTGAGGTTGGCCGGGACCAGGGCCGCCTGCGCGGCATCCCAGTGGAAGGAGTTGGCGGCCTCGGCCTTGTCGTCGTTGTGCTTGCGCATGGCCAGGGTGATGCCGATGCCCGCGATCAGGCCGAGCAGCACGACGGCCACGCCCACCTGGATGAGGATCTTCCGATTGCGATCGGCCTTCGCCGCGTTCGCCAGCGGATTCTTACCGGTTGTCTTGCTCACCTGCGCGCTCACCACGCCTTCCGTAGTCACGACTCTGCGGGCCCATCTTCACCCGCGAACCTGAGAGATGCCTGTATCCGGGCATGCCGAGTCGCCTCGGGTGTCCGACCACGAGCGATTGTCCGTGACCAACGGCGGGCTATGACCCCGAGGGGGTCTCAATCACGCTCGGTCGAGGCGCTTTTTCTGCTCGGCGATATCGAAGTCGGCGGCCGGCCAATCCAGCTTCAGGCCCTGCAGCGCGTCGATGAGCAGTTCGGTGACGGCCAGGCGCGAGTACCACTTGTGGTCGCAGGGCAGCACGTACCAGGGCGCGTAGTCGGTATTGGTGCGGTCCAGGACCGCCTGGTACGCCTCTTGGTACTGCGGCCAGAAGGCGCGCTCGTCGATGTCGTTCGGGTTGAACTTCCAGTACTTGTCGGGCCGGTCCAGCCGCTGCGCGAGCCGCTTCTTCTGCTCGTCGAGGGAGACGAACATGGCCACCTTCACCACGGTGGTGCCGTCGTCCACGAGTTTGCGCTCGAACTTGTTGATCTCGTCGTAGCGCTTCTCCCAGATTTCCGGGGCCACCAGCTCGTGCACCCGCACCACCAGCACGTCCTCGTAGTGGGAGCGGTCGAACACGCCGATCTGGCCGCCGCGCGGCAGCTTCTTGCGAATCCGCCACAGGTAGTGGTGCTTGCGCTCCTCGGCCGTCGGCACCCCGAAGGCCGCGTGATCCACGCCCTGCGGGTCCACCGAGCCGATGACATGCCGGACGATGCCGCCCTTGCCGGCGGTGTCCATGCCCTGCAACACCAGCAGCACACTGCGGTTGTCACCGGAACGGCCGTTGGCGTACAGCTTCTCCTGCAGATCCGACAGCACCTCGGCGCGCTCGGCGAGCAGCTGCTCCCCGGCCTTCTTGTCGCCCTTGAATCCGGGGGTTGCCGAGGTACTCAGATCCTGCACCTGCACGCCATCGG
This sequence comes from Nocardia sp. JMUB6875, assembly GCF_041154655.1. Taxonomy (NCBI): domain Bacteria; kingdom Bacillati; phylum Actinomycetota; class Actinomycetes; order Mycobacteriales; family Nocardiaceae; genus Nocardia; species Nocardia sp. JMUB6875. The sequence continues at coordinate 19,517 of NZ_BAAFGR010000006.1, read as the reverse complement.
CGCGTAGGGCCTTGGTGACCGGTTTCGACCAGGATGTCGCCTTCGCCATTCGTCATGGTTAGCACGCGTGGTGGTTTCGCGCAGCCAACCGCGCCGAATCAGACCCGGGCCAGCTGCACCAGTTGGGCCGCCAGTTCCTCGTCGGTGATGGGGGTCAGCGTCAGGTCCGCGGCGGTGGTGAGCAGGTAGCGGCCGTCGCCGGAGAAGTCGAGCCAGGTGCGGTGCCGGGTCGGCGGGGACAGCGGATTCGCGGGTTCGACCGTGACGGTGATGAATCCGCGCCCGTCCACCGGTTCGCGCAGCTTGCGTCGGAAGCGGTCGGCCTCCGCGCCGGTGCCGGTGGCGTCGGGATAGAGCACCGCCTGCTGCGGTTCACGCAGCGGCTCCAGCTGCCCCGGCGGCGCGGACCCGATGACCTCGACCAGTTCGCGGCCCAATTGCTCTGCGGGGCACAGCGATACGGTCACCGAATCCGGCAGTGAGACCAGGATGCCCACCCGCTGCTGGGCCACGGCCGCGAAGGCGAGAATGCGCCGGGCCCGCGGACCGGCGGTGTGCTCGCCGTAGAGGGTGACCGTGGTGGTGTCGGTGCGGGCGCACAGGGCCAGCGCCGCGGCCAGTTCCGGATCGGTGCGGCGCAGGAAGCGCTGCGGTGATCCGCCCAGCGCGGGGGCCGCGAATCGCGGTGCGGCCTCGGCGCTCTCCCGGCTCTCCGAGCCGCCGGGCACGGGCGGGGTCGTGTCGAGCGGGTAGGGACGTCGGGCCAGATCGGTCTCGCGGGTCCAGATCATCGCGAACTCGTCCGGGGTCAGAATCCATTTCACAGTGGCCGACCCCCCTTTCTTCGGTACCACCTCCGTCCCGTCGCGACCCTACCGGAGAGATTCTGCGGGTGCTGGGTGTCGCCGGAGAGCTCGATCTGTGACCTGGCGCACTGTCATGGCGGATCGGCTATCGAACCGGACCCGCGAAAGGCAGGACGACGGTGCACGAGACGGGTTGCGCGCGGCCGGGATCGAGGGCATTGAGCACCACGCGCACGGCCACCGGATCCGCGGGCAGCTCGTAGTGCTCGGTGTAATCGGTCGGGCACAGGTCCTGCAGCACCACATTGTCGACGTTCGGGCCCTCCAGCAGGCCGGTGGTCCACGGCGTGGCGATCTCGTCGTAGCGCGAGACCACCGTGGTGAAACGGATATCCGGCGCGATGGCCGGATTCGCGTTCAGATCGATGGAAACCGCTGAGCCGGGCGAGAGTTCACACGGACCGCACTGCTGGACGACCTGTGCGCCGAGTGCCGTCGACTCCAGCAGCGGCTGCAGGCTCGCGATGCCGCTGACCGTCGAACCGTGCAGCGGCGCGGCGAGCGCCACGTAGTGGTCGATCTTCGGGATGCCGCCGAGATGGTTCAGCAGGTAGAACGGCACCGCGCCGCCCATCGAATGACCAACCAGGTCAACCTTTTCCGAGCCGGTGGCGGCGCGCACGCGATCGATGAAGTCGGAGATCTGCCGGGCGCTCTCGGCGATGGGCGTGATCGCGCCCAGGACGGGGCCCAGTGCGCCGGTGCCGTAGGTCGTGGTGAAGACGCAGTACCCGGCGTTGGTGAGCACCGGCGACAGCGAGTTCCAGGTCACCGTGTCATTGGACAGGCCGTGCAGCAACACCACCGGATTCGGATGCGCCGCAGTGGGTTTGCACGACCAATCGTTCGCTCCCGGCGGGTGCTGGCCCGGTGTGGTGAGCTCGGCGGCCAGCCCGCCGAAGTAGCTGTAGGAGGGATCGGGCTCGTCGGCCGCGGCCGGGCCGATCGCCCCGAGTGAGGCCGAGGCGGCGGACAGGATCGCGATGGTGAGGCGGGTGGCCAAGCGCATGGGTACTCCCGGATTCGAGGCCGGTCGGCCGCCTGGCGCCCCCTTCGCGTCAGGCGTGACCGACCGGTCGGTCACAGGCTATCGGCTGTGTACGCTCAGGGGAAGACACAGTGCGCGAGAGGATTTCGGTCATGCCCAAGCCCGCGGAGCCCGGCCGCAACGCCCTCCTCGACGCGGGCGCCGAGGTCGCCGCCCGGACCGGCCTGCGCGGACTGTCGGTGAATGCCGTGGTCGCCGCCGCGGGCATGGCGAAAGGCAGCTTCTACCACCACTTTCCGGATCGGCGCAGCTATGTCATCGCGCTGCACCGGCGCTATCACGAGGAATTGACCGCGGCCATCTTCGCGGCGGTCGGCGACCGGCCGCCGGGGCGCGACCGCTTGCGCGCCGGCATCACCGTCTACCTGGACGCCTGCCTGCGCACGCGGGGCACGAAAGCGTTTCTCGCGCAGTCCCGCACGGACACCGACCTGCTCGACGAGGTGACCACGCGCAATCTGTCCTTCGCGGCGGTCATCGCGCCCGACCTCACAGCCCTGGGCTGGGCCGATTCGGCGGCCGTGGCGCATCTGGTCATCGCCATGGCGGCCGAGACCGCGCTGGCCGAACTGTATTCCGCCGCACCGCGTCCCGAGTTGCGCGCCGCACTCACCGCCCTGATCGAACGCACCCCGGCCTGACCGGTCGCCGCGCCTCCGCTCGCGGTTGCTCAATCACGTTGTGAGGCTGGGTAATCGGCGAGCTCGGCGATGGCGCTGTCGAACCCGCGCGTGGCGGTGTCGATGATCAAGGCCCGCACCGCGTCCGGATCCATGCCCGCGAGAATGGCTCGCCGGATCTCGGCGTGCAGGGCCCGGTCCAGGCCCGCCAGCGCCGCGGCCACCAGTCGAGGCGTCGGATCATGGGGTTCGGCGTCCGTCGCATCGGAGAGTGCTTGCGCCAGTGCGGCTTCCGACCGCTCGCCGAGCTGACGCAGGCGGGCCTGCAGGGCGGGGCTGTCGTCGATCAGCTGCCAGAACGCTGTGGCCGCGGGGGACAGGCCGAGGGTGGGATCGTCGCGGTGGACCCGATCCAGGAAGGCGCGCCGGATGGCCGCGGCCGCCGACTCGCCGGGCTCCCGCTCCCGGACGGCCGCGGCCATGCGATCGGCGACCTCGTCCTGGCGGTCGAAGAACAGATCCTCCTTGGTCGGGAAGTAGTTGAAGGCGGTGTTGACCGAGACGTTCGCCGCCCGCGCGATCTCGGCGACGGTCACCTTGTCGAATCCCTTCTCGGCGAACAGCGCCATGGCCGCGTCGGCCAGCGCGGTCCGGGTGGCGAGCTTCTTCTCCTCGCGCAGTGCCAACTGCTTCTCCTCGATGCCGACGACCTCTTCTCACTTCGGAAAGCAGTATAGGTGTGACACTAAAATTGGTGTCACACCAAACTTCGCGCTACGGTCGAACCCATGACCCTCAGATTCGGCATCTACGCGGGCGGACTCGGCGGCGATCAGTACGGCAATGTCACTCCCGGCCCGCCCGAGCGGGCCGACCGCATCACCGAAGCCTTGGACGCGCTGCACGGCGATCATCCGTTCCTGGTGCGCGGGTACGTCCTCTACAGCGATGCGCGCGGCGGATTCCAGGAGGCCCCGCCGCGGCCGTGGCAGTACGCCGGGCCGCACCGCAAGCTCGATCTGGTGGTGTGCTTCCACGAGCCCGGCGACGATCTCACGGGCTGGCTCGAATTCCTGCGCCGCCAGCTGCGCGAGCACGGGCCGGTGCTGGCCTCACTGCAGGTCGCGGAGGAACCCAACCACGCGGGTCCCGGCGGCAATGCCGACTACCCGAACGTCCGCCAGGCCGTCGTCGAGGGCGTGCGCGCCGCCCGCGCGGAGGCCGACCGGCTCGGCCTGGACGTCCGCATCGGCTGCAACTCCACGGTGATCCTGGATCCGGCCCAGGAGTTCTGGACCGACCTGGGGCGCAGGGGCGGAAGCGAATTCGCCGCGGCGCTCGACTACGTCGGCCTGGATTTCTTCCCGGACGTCTTCCGCCCGATCCCCGCCGACGGCCTGGAAGCCGCGGTCACCGCGATCGTCACCGGCTTCCGCCGCGAAAGCCTCGCCGCCGCGGGCATTCCCGAGACCACGCCCCTGCACATCACCGAATCCGGTTGGGCCACCGGCCCGAACCGCTCCTACGCGCGGCAGGCCGAGGTGCTCGAGACCGTGGTGCGCCTCGTCGACGGCCTGGCCGCCGAGCTCAACATCACCACCTACGAACACTTCGGCCTGCGCGACTCCTACAGCGATCAGGGCGATATGAATCTCGAATTCGGGCTGCTGCGTTCGGATTACACGCCCAAGCCCGCCTTCGAGCGCTACCGCGACCTCATCGCGAAGTACAGCACTCCGGAATAGCCGTCAGGCGGGATCGACCTTGATGGTCATGCCGGCCCCGCGCAGCCGCTCGGTCAGCGCGTCGCCCATGGCCGAGGCCGGGGTGAGAATGCCCGCCAGCTCCGGCAGGTCGTCGAAGGCCAGGCACAGCCCGGACTGGCCGAGCATGACCGAGGTGGCCTGATAGCCCGGATCGCCCTTGCCCGCGAAGGTGCACAGGTACTTCGCGCCCGAGGTGGTGTGCGCGAAGGTGCGCATGGTGAACCAGCCGCTCTTGCGGGCCTGCTCGCTCGGACCGGTGCCCGGCTTGGGCACGATGCGGTCGATCAGCTTGCGGCCCACCGACACTCGCGACAGCACCGCGCCCGCCGCCATGGTGGCCACGATGCCGCCCGCGATACCCGCCGCGACCAGCGGCGCGGCCGTCGACGAACCCGCGCTCATGACCTCGCGGTAGCGGAAGTTCTTGCCGTAGGGCCAGCCCAGCAGGCCGTTGGAGCGGCGCACGATCTTGGTGTTGTGCGCGCCCATGATGAAGGTCGCCACCCAGCCGTCCAGGCTCGGATCGATGGCCGAGGCCCGCGACAGCGCCTGATCGCTCTGGCGGCCGACATCGGGCTCCATGGCCTTGTCGGGGCTCAGCGAATAGGGATGCGACATGATCGAACCCTTGCGCGGATCCTCCGCGATGGCCTCCATCATGGCGCGCCCGGAATCGATGGTGCCGCCGCTGGCCCCGCCCTTGAGGCTGGCCACCAGGGTGACATCGGTGAGCTCGCCGGTATTGTCCGCGACGGTGCGCTGGTAGAGCTGGTACACGCTCAGATCCGACGGAATCGAGTCGTAGCCACAGGAATTCACGATCTTCGCGCCGGTCTCGGCGGCCTTGTCACCGAAGCGGTCGATGCAGTCGCGAATGAACAGCGGCTCACCGGTGAGATCGGCGTAGTGCGTGCCGTTCTCGGCGCACGCCTGCACCAGCGGGAACCCGTAGCGCAGGTACGGGCCGACGGTGGTAACGACCACCTTGGTCCGCGCCGCCAGCGCGTCCAGGCTGGCTTGATCGTTCGAATCCGCCTGCACCAGAGGCCATTCCGCGGCACCGGCTCCCAGTTCGGCGCGTACCGCGGCCAGCTTCTCGGCCGACCGCCCCGCCAGCGCGATGCGGGCATCCGCCGGTGCGGCCTCCAGCAGGTACTGCGCGGTGAGCTTCCCGACGAAACCGGTCGCTCCGAATAGGGCGATGTCGAATTCCCTGTTGGCCATTGCTTTTCCCATCGGGTGAGGTGTCACGCCTTGGCAGCGCGCTTGCGAGTCTTCTTGGCGGGCCCCCCGGTTGTCGGCTTGGGAGCCGGACGGCTTGCCAGCCATTCATGATGTGCGCGACCGAGTTCGGTTACCGGCTCATCGCCGTACAGCCACTCCCGCGCGATGCGATGCCAGTTGCCCGTCGCCTCGAGCTGCCCGAGCATGCCGAAGGTCAGGAAGTCCGCGCGCCGCGAGAACAGATGCTCCGGCGGCAGATTCTGCTGCTTCATCCCCTCGAAGTCGGTGGCCCGCGGATCCACCGCCAGCACGAACGCCCCGGACGCCAATTCGGGCGTGATGGTGAGCTCCTCGTCCACCAGCGCCCACTCGCACGCGGCCAGCACGTACTCCAGGCATTCCTCGGGCGTGATCTCCTCCGGCGATTCGATGACACCGCGCTGGATCATCAAGTCCCGCAGGTCCTCCGCGCGCTCCTCGGCCGCCGCGCGAATGCAGATGGCCTCGAACTGCACGTGCTCGGGATCCATCCGGTTGTAGAGCCCGAAGTCCAGGAACGCCACCCGCCCGTCCGCGCCCAGCAGCAGATTGCCCGGATGCGGATCGCCGCAGAACTCGTTGAAGGTGAACAGCGAACCCACGTAGAAGCGGTAGATGATCTCGCCGATCCGATTCCGCTCCGCCGCCGGCAGTTCCCGGATCTCCTCGAACCCGCGGCCCGGGAAGTACTCGCTGACCAGCACGCGGGTGGTGGACAGCTCCGGATAGGTGGTCGGCACCACGATGAACGGATGCCCGGTGAACAGCTCCGAGATCTGCTTCTGGGTATTGGCCTCGGCGACGTAGTCGAGTTCGCTCTCCAGATTCAGCCGCAGCTCGTCGAGCACGGCCGGGGTCACCCACGGCATGGCCGACTGCAGGATGCGCCGGAACATGGCCAGGTTCTTCAGATCCGCGCGCACGGCCGCGTCGATGCCCGGGTACTGCACCTTCACCGCGACCTCGCGGCCGTCGTGCAGCTTTCCCTTGTAGACCTGCCCGATCGACGCCGCGGCGATGGGCTCCGGATCGAATTCGGCGAAAACGGCCTCCAGCGGCTTGCCGAAATCCTCCTCGATGACCGCCTTCATGACCTCGAACGACACCGAGGGCGCGCTGTCGCGCAGCACCGCCAGCCGCCGCTGGAACCGCTCCCGATGCTGCGGCGGAACCAGATCCAGGTCCAGCACGGACAGCATCTGCCCGAGCTTCATGGCCACACCCTTCATGGTGCCCAGCACCATGACCATCTGCTCGGTGGCCCGGATCATGGACTCCTCGGCCATCCGCGCCCGCACGGCCTCGGAGCGGCCGCGCATCGATCGTCGAGTCTTCTGAGCTCGCAAGGCATTACCGGCAACGGCAATACCCAGCTTCGTCCCCCGCGCGAGCCTGGATGTGGGCAGCTCTTTCGCCATCAGTGACCCTCCATGGGAGCCAACACCCCCGTTGGTGCCGACACGGCGAAACCGCATGACTGGTCCGCCACGAGTCAGCCTAACCACACTGAGAACTCGAGTGCTAGCTGTCAGCTAGCAGTATTTTCCGGATCCGGTAGCACGTGCGGCTTGGAGTTGAAGTAGTGCCGATCGCCGCCCGCCCGGACCATCCCCTCGATGGCGCTCCACGCCATCATCGTCAGGTAGTCGAGCATTTCCTCGCTGGACATGGTGCGGTTGGAGATCCACCAGTCCGTCGCCAGCTGCACGCCGCCGACCAGCACGTAGGACCACAGCATCGACCCCTCGGTCTGCACGTTGCGGTCGAAGGCCTTGTCCACGATGACCGCCGAGACCACCTGCGCGAAGAGCTTCTCGAAGTCGGCGAGGGTGGAGGTGTCGGTGGCCGAGCCGTTGCCCATGATGAATCGATAGACGTCGGTATCGGAATCGACCGTGTGGACGTAGGCCGCCAGCGTGTTGCGGACCAGTTGGTATTCATCGAGGTCGTCACTGATCGCCTCGTAGATGCGCGGCATCAGCGTGGTCTCGATGAACCGCTCCATGGTGGCGCGGGTCAGATCCTGCTTGTCCGAGAAATACCGGTACAGAACCGTTTTGGAGACGCCGATCTCGGCGGCGATCTCATCCATCCCGGCATCCCCGCCGCGCTTGCGGATGGCGGCGAGGGTGCCGTCCACCAGCTCCTCGCGCCGATCGATCTTGTGCTGCTGCCAGCGGCGTTTGCGGCCGTCGACACGACCACCGCGTGGGCCGGCGGCCGCCTCCATGGCGGCACTCACGGTGCCTTTGGTGGTCACGCTGCGTTGGCTCCTTGTTCGCGTCCTGGGCCTGGGCCTATTCAGCTTAAGCCTCCCATGCTGTGGAACGGCGCCGATCGGGACGGGCCCGGTGGCGGGGAGTTCGTCACACCACGCGCCAGAATGGAAGATATGGAGCAACCTGTGGGCAGTGCCGGGGTCCTCGACACCATCGAGCCCGGGCCCAGGAAGACCACACCGTCGGGCGGCGGTGCCTTCGCCGAATTCCTGGACGAGGACGGCAAGAAACGCGAACTCTGGCGGATGAAGGCCATCGCCACCGGCTTTCTGCTGGCCGCCACCATCATCTACATCGTCTGCGCCTGGACCGATTCGCGCGGTGCGGGCGGGGCGTGGGTCGGCTATGTGAAGGCCGCCTCGGAGGCCGGCATGGTCGGCGCGCTGGCGGACTGGTTCGCGGTCACCGCGCTCTTCCGTCATCCGCTGGGCCTGCCGATTCCGCACACCGCCATCATTCGCAAGAAGAAGGATCAGGTCGGCGCGGGCCTGGGCGAATTCGTGCGCGAGAACTTCCTGTCGCCCGATGCCGTGGCCGACAAGGTGAATTCCGCGCAGATCAGCCTGCGCCTGGGCCGGTGGATGGCCGAACCCGGTCACGCCGAACGCATTTCCGACGAGAGCGCGACGATTCTGCGCGCGGTCATCGGCGTGCTGCGCGACGAGGACGTCGAGCAGATCATCGATCAGACCATCGTCAAGCGCATCGCCGAGCCGCTGTGGGGCCCGCCCATCGGCCGGGTGCTCAACGAGCTGATCGCCGACAACCGGCAGGCCCCGCTGCTGGATCTGCTGGCCGAGCGCGCACACCAGTGGGCGCTGGACTCGCAGGAGACCCTGGACCGCATCGTGAACCGCGACGCGCCCTCCTGGGCTCCGAAATTCGTGAATTCGCTCCTGGCCGAGCGCATTTATCGGGAGCTGGTGGAATTCACCTGGAAGGTGCGCACCCAGCCCGACCACGAGGTGCGGCTGGCGGCGAATCGCTTCCTCGAGGATTTCGCGAACGATCTGCAATTCGACGACGCCATGATCGAGAAGGCGGAAAAGATCAAGACCGAGCTGATGACCCGCCGCGAGGTCAACGGCCTGGCGCAGGCCACCTGGCGCGCGGCCAAGCGCATGATCCTGGAATCGGCCGACGATCCGAATTCCACGCTGCGCCGCAAGGTGTCCGACAATGTCCAGCAGTTGGGCGAGCGGCTCTCGGCGGATCCGGCCATGCGTGACAAGGTGGACGGGTGGCTCGAGCGGGGCGTCCGATATCTGGTCGCCAATTACGGCGCCGAGTTCGCGACCCTGGTCAGCGACACGGTTGCCCGCTGGGACGCGGACGAGGCCAGTCGCAAGATCGAATTGGCCGCGGGCAAGGATCTGCAATTCATTCGCATCAATGGCACGGTGGTCGGTTCCCTGGCGGGCCTGGTCATCTACGCGGTATCGCATTTGCTGTTCAATGGCTGAACAATTGTCCAGAAAGCGTCGCGGGCGCGGCGCCGGCTGTTTGCCGCAATGGTGCTAGCAGAGCGCTTGCAAGAGCTAGCACCCCGTCCTAGAATTGACCGCACAACCGCCGGAAGGTGAGTGATGAAGCACGATCCCGAGGTTCCCGAATCGATCGAAGGCGACGCAGCGGAGACGTCCGCCGCCGGAGACCGGTCGGGCCGCGTAGCCAACGCGGCTCACGACATCGGGGGCTTCATCCGGTCGCAACGCGAGGCCGCCCAGGTCTCGTTGCGACAGCTCGCACAGCTGGCGGGGGTGAGCAATCCGTACTTGAGTCAGATCGAGCGCGGGCTGCGTAATCCGTCCGCCGAGGTACTCGCCCAGATCGCGAAGGGTCTGCGGGTCTCCTCGGAGGTCTTGTACATGCGGGCCGGGTACCTCGAACAGAGGCCGCACGGCCCCGTCCGGGATGCCCTGCTGGCAGACGTCAATCTGACCGAGCGTCAGAAGCAGGTCCTCCTGGACATTTACGAATCGTTCCGACGGGAAAACCAGACGGACGAGGACAGAGGGGACGCAACGGACCTGATGGGGGGCGTTCCCGGGGGAAACAGGGACAACGAGGTTCCGCACCGCACAACCGAAGTTCCGCCACGCCAGGAGAACGAACCATGACCGAGCCCAAGCTCACCACCACCGTGACCAAGCCGCTCTACGCCACCGTCGGCGCGGGTGACGCCCTCTACGCCACCGTGCTGGACGTCGTCTCGCAGATCCGCGAGCGGGCCAACTCCGCAGACGTGCAGGGCCGCATCGAGGAAGCCCGCGAGCGCTTCGCCAACCTGCCGGCCGACCTGCAGGGCCAGGCCGAGACCCTGCGCCAGCGCGTGCAGGCGCTGCCGTCCGAGCTGCCCGAGGACCTGGCCGAGCTGCGCGAGAAGGCCACCCCCGAGGAGCTGCGCAAGCTGGTCGACCAGTACTACCACCAGCTCCTCGACCTGTACGCCGACCTGGCCGCCCGCGGCGAGGAGACCGTCGAGAAGCTGCGCAGCAACCCGGCCTTCGAGGAGCGCTTCGAGCAGGTCGAGTCGCGCTACAACGACCTGCTGGCCCAGACCCAGGATCTGGTCGGCAAGGTGACCGAGCAGGTCGGGCCCTACATCGGCCTGGCGCCGAAGGAAGAGGCCGCCGAGGAGGAGGCCGTCGACGCCGAGGTTGTCGATGTGACCACCGAGACCGCGCCGGTCGAGGACGCCCCGGTCAAGAAGGCCGCGCCCGCCAAGAAGGCGCCGGCGAAGAAGGCCCCGGCCAAGAAGGCCGCCCCCGCCGCGAAGAAGTAATTCGCGCACACTCGAAAAAGCTTGTGGCCCTCGCACAATGGCGTGCGGGGGCCACAGCTGTTTTGTAAGGGTTGTGTTCGGAAGCTCGTGTCGCGGTGAGAAGCCCTGGTGGCCAGGGTCTTCCTCCGTATGATGTGTGGGGTGATGGGAATTACCGGATTGATTCTGTGGGTGCTGCAGCTGTGCGCGCTCGGTATGACGGTGTTCGCCCTCGTGCACGCGATTCGTCAGCGTCCGGATGCCTTCACGGCCGTGGACAAGCTGACCAAGCCCGTGTGGATCGCCATTCTGGCGGCCTCCCTGGGTGCGCTGCTGCTGGCCCAGACCCCGGTGGGGATCCTCGGCATCGCGGCGGTTATCGCGACCGGCGTCTACCTCGCCGATGTGCGTCCCAAGGTCGATGAGATCCAGCGCGGGCCGCGCTGGTAACCGGCCCTTCTGAAGGCCACCGAAACCTTCGGCCGCCCCCGGATCATCCGGGTGGCGGCCGATTTTTTTTCACACCAACCCCCTGGCCAGGGGTGAAGTCGGTCCCGACTCGGAAACTTTTCGGGTGCTTGCACTAGCAAGCACGGGTGACGCGGGTTACTGTATCGAGCAGTAACACAAAGGAGTGTCCTTATGCGGGCAATGCTGCCTCATCCTGCGGACCTCGGCCGGAAGGTCCGCGACCTGCTGCGCGATCAGCGCACGCACCTGCGCACCCGGACCTACGGCAACGCGGATCTGAATCCACCGGTCGGCCCGTACGAGGTCGTCCCGGTCACCGCCTCGGATGGCGCCCGGCTCCGCGTGCACGCCTACGGCCCCGCCGACGGCAACGTCCTGGTGCTGGTGCACGGCTGGACCTGCTGCCTCGAATACTGGAACCCCCAGATCAACGCCTTCGCCGGGGAATACCGCGTCATCGCCTACGACGTGCGCGGCCACGGCGAGAGCGAAGCGGGCACCGCGCCGCTCACCACCGATCAGCTCGCCGACGATCTCGCCGATGTGCTGGACGCGGTCCTGAAGCCGGGCCAGCGGGCCGTGCTGGTGGGGCACAGCCTGGGCGGCATGACGATTCAGGCCTGGGCCGGGCGATACCCGCAGCGGGTGCGGCGGCAGCTGCTCGCGGTGCTGATGACCAATACCGCGGCCGGCGATCTGATCGCCGAGACCACGGTGGTCCCGTTCTTCAATCGCGGCCTGGTCAAGCTGCCGTTCGTGGTCGGCCTGCTCGGCCTCAGCGCCCCCATCGTCTTCCCGCCGATCGCGCCCGTGCGCTGGCTGTTCCGGCGGCAGATCATGAGCCTGGCCTCGACCGGCGATATCGCCGACTTCGCGCAGAACATCGTGCGTTCGTGCCCGGCGCGGGTGCGCGGCCGGTTCGGAACCCTGTTGTCCTACTTGGATGTCGGGCGCGGCGCGGCGAATCTGACCGTGCCGACCACCGTCATCGCGGGGTCGGCCGATGACATGACACCGCCGGTGCATGCCGAGCGGATCGTCGAAATGCTCACCGCGGCAGGAAGTTTGGCGGGTTTCAAAACCCTGCCGACCGGGCATCTGGGAAATGTGGAGGCGTACCGGGAGTTCAACGACGAACTCGCCCTGGTCGCCGCGTCCGCGTTCGGTGCTCCGGCGCGGGTGGTGGGTGCCTGAGGGGTGGTTCCGGCCACCCCTTGGGGACCTTATCGGGGACGTCCATCGACCCGAACATTGTTGTATAGCAAGAAGATATATACGTGCTTGCACTAGCAAGCACCCCGGTTAGCGCGCTACTGTGGTCTGGAACACAAAGGAGTGCTCATGTTGGTGAAACTGCCGGAGGCGGGCGTGGATGCGCTGACCGCCCCCTTTCGCCCCGGACTGCGGTCCCGCCGCTACAAGACGGCTGCATTCAACACCCCGCGTCCCGCCGAAATCATTCCCGTAACCACCCGTGACGGCGCGAAACTGCGTGTACACGCCTACGGTCCCGCCGACGGCGAGGTCATCGTGCTGGCCCACGGCTGGTCCTGCGCCATCGAGTACTGGAACCCGCAGATCAACGCCTTCTCCGGCGAGTACCGGGTGATCGCCTTCGATCAGCGCGGCCACGGCGAAAGCGACTGCGGCACCCGGCCTTTCAGCGCCGACCAGCTGGCCGACGACTTCTCCGACCTGCTCGACGCCGTGCTGGGGCCGGACCAGCGGGCGGTGCTGGTCGGACACAGCATGGGCGGCATGACGATTCAGGCCTGGGCGCAGAAGTACCCCGAGCAGGTCCAGCGCCGGGCCTCGGCGGTGCTGCTGGCCACCACGGCCGCGCGTCAGATTCCCACCCGCGCCACCGTGATTCCGCTGCTCAATGACGTCATTCCCGGTCCGGAGTGGCTGGCCGTGGCGCTGTTCGGCACGCCGGTCCCGCTGCCCGGCGGCCGGGCGATCAACCTGGTCGCCAAGAGCCGGCTGGCCAATCCGGCCGCCACCCGCGACGAGGTCGCCTTCGGCGTCTCCATCGTGCGGTCCTGCCGCCCGTCGGTGCGCGCGGCCGTGGCCCGGGGCCTGGTCAAGCTGGATCTGCACGGCGCGGCCGCGAATCTGACCGTGCCGACCACGGTCGTCGCGGGCTCCTACGACCGGCTGCTGCCCGAGGTGCACTCGCGCGAGATCGCCGACACCCTGGAAGCCGCGGGCTACCTCGACCGCTACGTCGTGCTGCCGACCGGGCACCTGGTGAACATCGAGGCCCAGCACGCCTTCAATATCGAACTGCACCGGGTCATCCGGATGGCCCGCCGCGGCAACGTCGCCGCCGCGAGCTGACGCTCGACCCTCGAAACGAGAAACGCCCGCCCCGGTGAGAACCGGGGCGGGCGTTGGCTTTCAGGGCCTACTCGAACACGACGGTGCGGCGGCCGTGCACCAGCACGCGGCCCTCGAGATGCCAGCGCAGGCCGCGGGCCAGCACCACGCGCTCGATATCGCGGCCCTGGCGGACCATGTCGCGCACGGTGTCCGCGTGGTCGATGCGGATCACGTCCTGTTCCAGGATCGGGCCCGCGTCCAGCTCGGCGGTGACGTAGTGGCAGGTCGCGCCGATCAGCTTCACGCCGCGCGCGAACGCCTGGTGGTACGGGCGCGCGCCGACGAACGACGGCAGGAAGCTGTGGTGGATATTGATGGCCTTGCCGGCCCAGTGCTCGCACAGTTCGGCGGGCAGCACCTGCATGAAGCGGGCCAGCACCACGGCGTGCGGGTCGTGGGCGTCGACCAGTTCGCGGACCTGCTCGAAGGCCGGGCCGCGTTCGGCCGGGTCCTTGGGGAACGGCACATGGTGGAACTTGATGCCGTGCGCCTCGGTCATGCCCGCCAGGTCCGGGTGATTGCCGATGACCGCCTCGATGGTGGCGGGCAGCTCACCGCTGGTGGCGCGGCCGAGCAGATCGTGCAGGCAGTGGCCGTCCTTGGAGACCAGCAGCACCGCGCGGCGGCGTTCGCCGGAGTCGAGCAGCTGCCAGTCGGCTCCGAGGTCGGCGGCGATGGCGCTGAAGCGGTCGCGCAGCTCGGCCAGCTCGAACGGCACGGTGGCGGCCTCGATCGCCTGCCGGGTGAAGAACCAGCCGGTCTCCAGATCGGAGTGGTAACCCGCCTCCACGATCGAGCCGCCGAAATCGGCGATGAACGAGGTGATGCGGGCGATGATGCCGGGACGATCCGGGCAGCCCAGGGTGAGCACGTAGCGACGGTCGTCCGGGGTAGAACTCATTCGGACATCTTCCCAGCAACCGTTCGGCGCGGGATCAAAGGGGTGAACCAGTGGTTCCGGTCACAACGCATAAAAGGCGTCGGCGTAGCGGAATTCGCCCTTGATCTCGAGCTCGTAGGCGGTCAGCGGGCGGACCTGGAAGTGGGAGGTCCAGTCGGCCACATCGGGGACGATGCCGAGGCGGGTGCCGGGGACGAAGCCGAAGCGGGGGTAGTACTCGAGGCTGCCGAGCAGGCCGACGAGGGGTTCGTCGAGGGCGTCGGCCGCGCCGAGCGCGGCGTGCATGAGGGCCGAGCCGATGCCCTTGCCCTGTTGCTCGGCGTGGACGCCGATCGGGCCCAGGGCCAGCACCGGGAACGGGCCGATGCCCGCGCGGGTGAGGCAGACGTGGCCGACGATCCGATCCTGGAATTCCGCCACCAGCGACAGGGTCGGGATCCAGGCCGAGCCGTCGTCGCGCAGGTGGTGCACGAGACCGACTTCGACGGGGTCGCCGACCGGTGGGGAGACGGGGATATCGCCTTCGGCAGCCGCGGAGCGATCGAAGGCGCTGCGGTGCACCGCGTCGATCGCTACGGCATCGCCGGTACGTTCACGACGGATCAGCACACCTACAAGCATGCGCGACGGCGATGGCGGCCCGCAACGAAATTCGCCGGGCATATGCCAAACTCGGTGCTCATGGCACAGATTTCCCGTCGTGACGTGGCGGCGATGATCGATCACACCCTGCTGGCCCCCGAGGCCACCCCCGCCGATGTCACCGCGCTGATCGACGAGGCGCGCGAGCTGGGGGTGTTCGCGATCTGCGTGTCCCCGTCCATGCTGCCGGTGCGCGCGCCCGGGCTGGTGGTGGCCACGGTCGCGGGTTTCCCGTCCGGCAAACATCATTCGCTGGTGAAGGGCGCGGAGGCGCGGCTGGCGGTGGATCAGGGCGCGGCCGAGGTGGACATGGTCATCGACGTCGGGGCGGCGCGGGCCGGGGACTTCAACGCGGTGCTGTCCGACATCGTCACGGTCCGCGAGGCCGTCGGCGACCGGGCGCTGCTCAAGGTGATCCTGGAATCCGCCGCGCTGAGCGATGAGGCCATCGTCGAGGCCTGCCGGGCCGCCGAGAAGGCGGGCGCGGATTTCGTGAAGACCTCCACCGGTTTCCATCCGGCGGGCGGGGCGAGCGCGCATGCCGTGCGGCTCATGGCCGAGACCGTCGGCGGGCGGCTGGGCGTGAAGGCCAGCGGCGGCATCCGCACGTCGGCGCAGGCGGCGGAGATGATCGCCGCCGGCGCCACGCGGTTGGGACTGTCTCGGTCTCGTGAAGTGCTGGAAGGGTTTCCGGGCTAGCAGCTGACGGTCTGCTGCCCCTGGCTCTGATCGGCGGTCACCGTGGTGTGGCCGCCCTGCAGGGTGACGTGCAGCCCCGAATTGGTGACCTCCACCTTGGTGGGCTGCAGGCCCATCGGGTAGGTCTGCAGGCTCTCGGTCAGGGCCTGCACGATGCCGGAGACCAGATCGGTGGGCAGCCCGAAGCCGAGCAGCGACGCCTGCATGGTGTCGACCTCGATCTTGTCGCCGACGATCTTCGGCTTGACCTGCAGCTGGGCCAGGCCGGCCAGCACCGAGAAGCTCAGCGTGCCGGAGTTCGGGTCCGTGGCGGTGGCCGACACCAGGCCGCCGAGGGTCTTGGTGATGCCGTCGGTGCTCCAGGTGACGTCGGCGTTCGAGCTGCCGATCGTCAGTTCCCGGCCGTCGCTGCTGTATTCGACGTCATCGAAGACCGAATGCACCACCATGCCCTGTGCCGAACCGAATTTCACGTCGTCGCTGTCGACGTTCACCCTGGAGACCTTGTGGTCGAAGGCGGTGAGCAGCAAGGGCTTCCAGCCGAACGAGACATCGATCTTGGATCCCATGCTGGCCTCGAACTGGGAGCTGATGCACTTCTCCGCCCGGTTGCGGGCATACGCCTCGCCACCGGCCAGGCCGCCCGCGAGCAACAGCGCCACCACCAGTCCCACGATGAGCAGGGTCTTCTTGCGATTTCGCGGCTTGCCCGGCGAGCCGCCCTGTCCGCCACCGACTTTCGCCGGCGGCGGCGGGGTGCCGGGCGGAATCGGACCGGCTCCGTAGGCGGCGTCGCCGGGGTGGATCGCCTGGGTCGGGTGCTCGCCGAGCACCTCTGTGGGGTGATGGCCGAGGACCTCGGTCGGGTGCTCACCGAGCTGTGCGGTGGGCTGCTGGTCGAGGTGGGGATCGGTCCACCACTCGGCCTGCTGAGTCGCCGCGGCGTCCGGTCCCGTGTGCCCGTTGAGCACCTCGGTGCGCGAGTCGGGCTGCGCGCCTAGGACTTCGGTGGGCGTGCTGTCCGGTTTGCCGAGGTCGAGCGGCTGCGCGGCGGGATTCGCCGGCTGCGCGGGGTTGGCGTCACGGGTGGTCGCGTCGTCCGAGGTCGGGTTCGAACTCATGGGGCCGATTCTTCCCGAGGTTTCTGAGTGAGCTCTGTGCTTCCCGTGAGGTGTCGGCTTACCGGGACGGATTGTGACGTAACGCACATGGGCGCGGCCTATTCTGAATGTCATGGCTGGGAACGCGGCACCGGAGCCCGATCCGGAACACGGGTGGTCGGCGCTGCGGGACCAGGCCGCCCGGCATGCCGGGTATTTCACCACCCGCCAGGTGCTGCGCACCGGGTGCGAGAACCTGATCCGGGACGGGCTGCGCGACGGCAGCATTCTGCGTTCGGGGGTGGGGCTGCTGCGGCTGGCCGACTGGCCGGACGGTCCGCTCGACGAATACGCCATGTGGGCGGCGTGGTTCGACGGTGCGGCCGCGGTCTCGCATCACAGTGCCGCCGAACTGCACGGTCTCGGGCGGTTGCGGCCCCGGTTCGTGCACCTGTCGGCGCGGGTCGGACGGTTTCCGCTCTCGCCGCGACTGGTGGTGCTGCGGCGCAGTTTCGCGCGCAATGACGTGGAATCGGCGGGGGCCTTTCTGGTGACCACCCCGCTGCGCACGGTGCTGGATCTGGCCGAGGCGGGCATCGGGCAGGCCGCGCTGGACGAGGTGGTGGCCGACGCGGTCGCCATCCACCGCTGTGCCCGCGCCGAAATCCGTTCCGCCAGTGCCGCTCTGGATCCGGCGACGGCGGCGCGGCTGCATCGCTCGCTGAGCCGCACCCAGCAGGACCCGCGATAGGGATTTCACGGCGCGGGGTTCGAGTTTTCCGGCGCGAGATTTCGTGGCAGGGTGACTGTTCATGGGCAAGGTCAGC
The DNA here is from genome assembly GCF_041154655.1 of Nocardia sp. JMUB6875. Taxonomy (NCBI): domain Bacteria; kingdom Bacillati; phylum Actinomycetota; class Actinomycetes; order Mycobacteriales; family Nocardiaceae; genus Nocardia; species Nocardia sp. JMUB6875. Next base: position 1,889 of record NZ_BAAFGR010000006.1, on the reverse strand, counting down.
GCGGGCGTGTGGGATCTGGTGTTTCCGCCGGGACCGCCCGATCTGATCGCGGACATGTTCTCGGCGGCCGTGGTCGCCGACGCGATCCGGCCCTATGACGCCGATCTGGCGCAATCGGTGGAGACCTGCCGGGACTGGCGGCGCGGGTATCACCGGGTCTTCCGGGGGATGACGGCGCTGGCCATCGGCGCGCCCGAGGTCTCGCTCGGCATGGCCGCGGCGGGCCTGAAATCGGTGCGGCACATGCTGCGCTTCGCGGTCGGGCGCACCGTCGCCGCGCTGGACACCGTCGACGTGGACGCCGAGGCCGCGGCGGCCGAGCTGGAGACCGGCGAGGTGGCGGGCGAGGGCACGGCGGTGAAGCGGCTCGAGGTGCCGTGGCGCGGGCAGGTGCTGGCCGAGGAATCGCTGCGGCTGCGCCTGGCCGAATGGCAGACCCACGGGATTCTGGAACCCGACTTCGTGGCCGCCGTCGAGCGGGTCATCGACCATCCGGAATGGTTGCGGCTGCCCGGTTTCCGGGTCACCGTGACCGGCGCGGGGGCGGAGCTCGGGCCGTTGCGGCCGCTGCTGGCCTGGGGTGCGGATGTGCTCGCGGTGGATCGGCCGGGGCGGGCGCGCTGGGACAAGCTGCGGTCGATCGCGGCGGCCGGGGCCGGGATCATGCGATTCCCCGTCTCGGACAACGAACCCGGCGTCGACATCTCCAGAAGCTTTCCCGCACTGGCCGGTTGGATCTCCGCGCACAGCGACGCCCGCCCGGTGCTCGGCCTCTACGCCGAACTCCCCGGAGCCGCCGGGGTGCGCCTGGCCGCCGCCTCCGACGTCCTCGCCGAAACCCTGCTGCGCCACCATCCCGACGCGGCCCTGGCCCTGCTCGGTTCCCCCACCGACACCTACGCCGTACCCGCCTCCGTGGTGGCCGCCGCCCGAGATCAACTGGCGCAGCGCGGTTTCCGCGGCAGCGCCCAGGACCTGATCCACCGCGTCGCACCCCACTCGCTCTACCGCCTCAACTACACCCGCCCGATCTTCGACACCGACGGCGGCGCCTGGGGTCTGTTCGACAACCTCCCCGCCCTCGCGGGCCCGGATTACGCCTTGGCCCAACGCCTTCCCCGCTGGCGAGCCGTCCTCGCCCAACAGTCGGGCCACCCCGTCTCCTTCACCGTCGCCCCACCCGCCTGGACCCGCACCCTCACCCGCGAACCCGCCTGGCGCACCGCCGCCTACCGCGCCTCCGCCCGCTTCGGCATCGAGGTCTTCGACCCCGCCACCGCCCGCACCCTCCTCGCCGCCAAACTGGTCGCCGACCTGAATCCGCCGGAGGAGTCTCCGGTGTCCGAGGCGGATGGGGCCCGAATGTCCAACCCGGAGGCTCTTTTCGCGACCGGCGCGGCCCACGGCGGCCTGTGGCGGCAGCCGTTCGCGCCGCGCTCGCTGCTCGCCCCCGCCGCGATCTCCGGCACGGTCCGGGAGCTGCTCCACAAGCTCCAATGATCCGCGCGTACTCGCGCGGATCATTGCAGCCTGCGGTCGGCCGATGGTGCCCCACCGAGGGGCCGGGGTTCGGGGACCGTAGGTGGACAGCGTAACTCGCGGCGGCCGCTCAGGGCAGGGGTGCGACGGCGGACCAGGGGACCGTCAAGACGTTGTCGCGCAGGCGGCGTCGGTAGTGGCGCAGCGGAAATCCTTGTTCGCGTAGGAGATCCGCGGCGTGGCGCCAGCGGACTCGCGGGCCGTAGGGGGCCAGGGGGGCGGCGACGGCCCAGGCGCGGTCGGCGGCGGTGAGGAGGGCGTGGATGGGCTCGCCGGGGATGTTGCGGTGGATGAGGGCCTTGGGGAGGCGTTCTGCGATGTCGGAAGGGGTTTCGACGGTGAAGGGGTCC